>CAZYJF010000114.1:0-4826 GCA_964647715.1 uncultured Sulfurospirillum sp.
AAGCCAAAGCTACTCTTCTTGGCTCTTTGATAGCTATATCTGCACCTATTAGTTTGAACTCTCTTAGATGAGCTACCCTTGTATAATCTTCATAATCACAAAGTAAAAACTCTCCTCCCCACAATACTCCATCATCTCCAAGTCCTGTTCCATCAAATGCAATTCCCAAAACCTTATTTTTCACACCATTTTGTGCCATAGTGCTTAGTATATGAGCATAGTGGTGTTGAACCGTATGAAGATTTGAAAAGTTCTCTTTTGCAAATTTGCTAGATTCATACTCAGGATGTTTATCACAGACAACAAGATCAGCTCTAAATTGATAAAAGTTTTGCAAAGAGTCTAAATGCTCTTTAAAATACTCAATCGATGCCAAACTCTCTAAATCTCCAATATGAGGTGAGAGAATCACTTGATCTTCAAATCCTATGCCGATTACACTCTTTTGATTGGCACCAAGAGCTAAAACTCTTCTTTTTAGTTTAAAGGGTAGTTTGATGGAGTTAGGCACATATCCTCTTGCTCTTCTATAGATTATCTGCTTGTTCTTTACTACTGTTACTACACTATCATCGCACCCATTTACTATCTCTCTGTTGTGATCTATCAAAAGATCATAGATACCATTTAGTTTGCTTACTTCATCTTTGTTTTTGGCAATCGGCTCTTTTGAGATATTTGCACTTGTGGCTACAAGAGGAAGTTTTAAAGCTTTTAAGAGAAGCAGATGCAAGGGTGTATATGCCAAAAAAATACCTATTTTTGTGATATTTGGAGCAACCAAAGAGGATAGCTTAGATTTTTTGGCTTTTAAGATCACCACTGCTCTTCTTTTTGAAGTTAACTGTTTTTGCTCTTGTTTTGAGATATGAGCCAACTCTTTTGCCTCATCTATGCTAGCGACCATCACCGCAAACGGTTTAAAAGGACGACTCTTTTTATCTCTGAGTCTTTTAATTGCATCATCATTTGTAGCATCACAAAGAAGATGATACCCTCCAACCCCCTTTAATGCCACTATCTTACCATCTTTTAAAGCCTTAATCGCATCATCAAGAGGGAGATTTAGCTTTGGTCCACAATCAAAACAGCCTATTGGCTGGGCATGGTATCTTCTGTCATTTGGATCTTCATACTCTTTTTTACAAGTCTTGCACATCTTAAATTTACTCATTGAACTGTTTTTTCTATCGTATGGCAAAGATTTGACAATCGTGTATCTAACACCACAATTTGTGCAGGTGATAAATGGATATAAAAATCTTCTGTTATCTGGCTCAAAAAGCTCTTTGTGGCAATCCTCACAGATACTCACATCTGGCGGAATAATTGCAGTTTTAAGGACAGTATCTTTGCTTTCTACGATCTTAAATGAGTCAAAATCTCTTGGATTAATAAGCTTAGAAGAGATTGACTCTACTTTTGATAGAGGTGGAGAAAGTTGTTTTAGATCGCTTAAAAAAGAATGCAGATCCTCTTTTTTAGCATTTAGTATGATATGAACACCATCACTAGAGTTTGAGACTTCTCCATAGAGCTTATACTTTTGTGCAAGTTGATAGACAAACGGACGAAAACCTACCCCTTGAACACAGCCCTTGATATGAATATGGTAACTTTTAGACATTTAACTTTTAAAGAAATCCTCCACCATAGACTTGATTCTCCTGCCCTATTGGAAAATGGATATTTAAAAGAGGGTTTTTATGAGCTAAGTTTCTTTTTATCCTAGCCCAGAGTGCTTGGTTTGCAAAGCTCTCACCACAGAGAGTTAGAGTTTGACTTTTAGATTTTTCCATCAATTGATTTACAATTTCTGCCATATAATCTCCAAAACTCTCAAATATACTGTATGCAATCAAAGAGCTATCTGCTCCTGTTAGCTTATAACTCATAATTGAAGCGATAAATGCATAATCGTTAAATCTGTTATTTTCAATCTTCGTATCTATTAAAACTCCACCTTTGCCCATAAACTCCAGTGCTGCTTCGCTAATAGCATCAAATCCCTTCGATTCTAAGTCCAAGATCATAGACACAATCTCAAAAAGAGATCTGTTTTTATCTTTTTTGTCCAATTTTTTATAGATAGATGGGTATTTTTTCTTAAAGTTTTCTACCAATCTATCTGATCCTTCTCTTAATGTTTTTATCTCTTTAAAAAGGTTATTTGAATCAAAGTCATTTGGAGGTATGACACTTATCACCTCCTTTTTATTATAAAAAAGAAAATACAATCTATCATCAAAATGGACTCCAACAGCACTTTTACCTGTTAATCCATGCTCAGCTAAAACTGAGAGCATCGAAGCTTTGTATCCATCAAAATAGTGTAGGTTTTGTATATCTACCGAAATTTTTTCACCCTTTTTTATATAAACTTCATTGGCTTTTATGCTATCAAAGAAGCTCTCCTTATCAATCACACCATCATTACTAAAGTATGAGTTTGCGATGACTACTCTATTTTTTTTAAACTTCTCAATCTTAGTTGGAAATATTGTTCTTTCTCCCTTGACCTTAAAGAAAAGATCTTGATTGATAAAGAGTTCAAAATCATTTTGAGAGTTGATTGGTATATCATAATCGACTCTTAGATCAGATTTTTCATCAGCTTCACAATCTTTGTAACAGATATAATCTATCCCTAAATTCAGCAACTCTTTTGCCAACAATATACTCATCCCATCATCCGGATATTTTACCTTGATTGCATTTCCAAAAAGCTCTTTTAACTCTTGTGATTTTGTAGCGACTCTCAAAATTGGTCTTTCAATCGATAAAAGTGCATTAAACTCTTGAGGTATTAGCATCAAATGGGTATTTAACTTTGAAGCATCGCAGATCATTAACTTAAGATTGGAGAGCTTTTCTCTTTTTTGAGCCAAACTATACAGTCTATACCCAAAAGTACCCTTTATCAGTATCGTTTTTCCTTTGCTAAGTGCCTTTGCACACACTTCAAAAAGTTGCTTGTAACTTCCCTTGTCATTTGCATATCTTGTGCTTTTTTTATCATCTATCTTGATAGATATTCCACACTCAAGACAAGAGATAAGAGGATAATCTCTTCTTAGAGGATTTTTTTCAAGTTCATCTTGGCAATTTGGGCATGGTTGTAGAAATTTTAATGACGAATTTTCCCTACGATATGGATACTTATCCAAAAAGCTGTGCTGTGGGCCACAATATTTACATGAGGTAAATGGATAGTAGTATCTATTTGAAGATATATCAAAGATCTCTTTTTGGCAAGTCGGACAGAGTGCCAAATCGATAGGAAGTTCGTCTTTACTCACCTCTTCCTCTTCCAAAATCTCTTCACATTGATAAAATCTGCCCTCTTTTAGATACAAAGATGCAGGAAGTATTGAACCAAGATCTTCTAAAAACTCTTTTATTCTTTGCTCATCATTTTCAAAATATATTTTCACTCTATCTTCTAAGAGAAACGATTTTATCACCACAGAAGATAGGTCACAAAGAGTAGTTATCAAGCTAGTAATATATGCTTTTTTAGAGTTAAACTCTATCTCATAAACAAAATAACTCATCTGTGACTCTGTTTTGGGTTTGCTACTTTGTCGATTATCTCTTGAAGTGAAACCTCACTTTTTTTTCTTTTCAACTCTATCCCCTCACTCTTTAAATTTTCAAGTACTAAACCGATCAATCTGTCAAAATTTTTCCTCATACACTCAGTCAAATCTGATTTAACTTCGACTATATCATATGGTTTTATCCCTATGATACAAAGATCAGCCATCTTCTCATCCAAGATAGAGCAGATTTCAACCATCTGAGAAAGTTCTACTTCATTGGCAGTTTGTCTGATTTTACCTTGAGATCCAAGCTCATCTTTATCGAAGACAAAAAGTTCTCCACAATCTTTGCCCTCAGAAGTGGTGCTAATGACAAAGAGTTTTTTGTATGTACTAAGATAGGTCATCAAAGTAAATCCGAGAAGTCCACCATCAACCAATCTAAGGTCTGGTGGTATGATAAAATTCTCCCTAATGAACTCTAGAGCATACACACCTATGCCCTCATCATAAAACATAATATTACCGATACCAATTAGTGCATAAGTATTTTCCAAAAACAGCCTTTAACCACAAAAGAGGAAAAGATTAAAAGCAAGTGCCACAAAGCACCACCTCTTAATCTTTTTTTAATTAGGGAGTAGAGTTTCCTCTACTCCTCATCCTTAACAAACTTATTACCACCAAAAACGATACCAATATCACCTTCTTGCCAAAAAATAGTTCTCCATACTTCATAGTAGATATGAAATGCTACCCATGCCAAGATAAGCCACATTGTAATGTGATGAGTGATCCTAACATCCATAATTGAAGCAGTAGGTCCTCCACCCATTATCGCATGACTAGCTGGTATAGTCCAATCAGTCACAAGATGGAGCATACTAGGCCACCAAGTTCCAATACTACTCTCTCCACTCTCAAGTCCATGGACATATAACTGCAATCCTGTAAAAAGCATCCATGCCAAAAGCAGATGAAATATAGTAAAATAGACTGTATTGAAGCTATCACTATGAGATGAATCAAACTTTTTACTTCTGTTGAATGTAAAAAGATTGATTAAGACCGCAAAAAACTCCTTGATATTTGTGGGAGTTGGCAGAAGCTTAAGGATTGGCTTTTCAAACCTTGAAAAGAAGAATAGATAAGCAACGATGATAGAAGTAACATCGAAGATTATAGCTACTATAAAGTGTCCCCATCTGTTCCAAGCCATGACATATTTATCAACTGCCGGCTCTGCAATAAGTGTCTGATAATATGGCTCTGCGATATACAAAC
>CAZYJF010000115.1:0-4773 GCA_964647715.1 uncultured Sulfurospirillum sp.
ATAGACAAAATGTTAACTATAATATTGGACACCTTTGTGGAATGGAAGGTAAAACAGAAGATCCTCAAGGTGATTATATTATCGCACTGAATAAGTTAGCTATTGATAGGTTTAATAATATCGGACCTCTTCATCCACAAAACCATCAATTAATCGATGTTCGTGGTAAAAAGATGCAACTTCTTTATGATATGCCAATTCCTCTTGGAGAGCCACATCAAGCAGTTGCTATAAGAGCTAGTAAACTTAACCCTGAAGTTAGATATAAGATGGGAACAAGTGCATTTACAGGTGAAACTCATGTAGGTAAAACTTTGGCTGGTCAAGAGAAGATTGTTAAAAAAGGTAACCATGTTTATGTATATGGAACAGTTGTTAGAAGTCATATAAATCCTGAGCGTGTAACTGTAAACAAAGGTGATACTGTAACTTTTTACCTAACAAATCTAGAGAGAGCTGAAGATGAGACTCATGGATTTACAGTAGATCAATACAATGTTCATACTTCATTAGAGCCTGGTAAAACTGTTTCTGTGACTTTTCAAGCTGATATGGAAGGTGTCTTCCCATACTACTGTACAGAGTTTTGTTCAGCTTTACACTTAGAGATGATGGGATATTTGATGGTTAAAGATCCTAACAAAACATATGTGAGTGCTAAAAAGTTGAAAATGGCAAAAATGTCACCAGAACAACTCAAAAAAGAGTATGACCAAATTGTAGCAACAAATAAGGCTACTGATGGTGTCATTCAGAGTGTTGTTAAGTTCTTAAAAGATAATCACTATGAGAAGTATCCTGTAGTTAAAGACTTGGTTACTGATGCATTAGATCAGTATGGAAAAATTCCTGAGCAGAAAAAGCTAGCTGATGAAGCAGTTAAAGCTGGGGATATGGATAAAGCTATATTGTTTGAAAATATGATTTGGCAATATATGGTAAAAACAGCAGATGTTGGTATCAGAGCAAAAGATCTTCTTGTCAAAAAGATAGCATCTCCAATGAGTGAAGCTGCGAAAAGAGGACATGCGGCATACTTAGAGGGTGGATGTAATGGATGTCATGTTATTGGAAAAGTGAGTTCTGGACCTGATCTTGTTGGTGTTCTTGGTCGTCATGCAAATGGTGAAAAGTGGGTTAAAGAGTGGATTATGCATCCAGAGAAGATGTATGATAATGAGTACATCAAATCTATGGTTAATTACTTTAACTTACGAATGCCAAATCAAGGTATGAGTGAGGAACAAACGGCTGATATTATCGAATATCTAAAATGGATAGACAAGAATGCAAACTTGTTCTAATCATAGTTTATAGAGTGGGTTTTCCTGCTCTATAAATATTATTGAGAGTAATAAAAAGAATTATTTTCAATAATATTTATGATTCTTGATTTAAATCAAATTTTACTCTTTTGCATTCAGATAGAATAAGATATTAAAAGAACGGGGGAAAGTATGAATAGTTCAATGCTAAAATCGAAAATCTTTGCATTTATTGCATTTGTTTTGCTTAGTTATTTTTTTGTTATACCGGCAGTTTTTACTCATAATGTTTCAGAGTTAAAAGAGAGTGGAAAGACGGAGCTTATATCACCACTTAGTACAAAAGTTTGGAACTATTATCAAAAGGGAAGGTATGTTAGTCCTAATACTCCAAAAGAGGCGATTGGTGATCTAAAAAAGATGATAGAGGAGGATGCCGAAGTTGGTGTGGCTACTGCTCCTATATGGTATGTGGCTTTAGAAGCTCCAAACTATCCAAAGGATGCTTTTCCAAACGGAATCCCAGTCTATTATCATTTTGATGGATTTAGTGGTGATGTGCATGAGATGAATACGATTAATCACTTTATCGGAATGGATCCTATGAAAAGAGGTGCTCCTTATCTTAGAGCTGTTGCCCCTTATGTCTTAGTGTTTGTAGCCTTGTTGTTTATAATGTTTATGCTTTATAATTCTAAAATTTTAAATCTTTTAATGTTAATACCTATATTTTTACCAATTATTTTTGTCGGTTTTTACTCCTATTGGTTATATTGGTTTGGACACCATATGCATGATTGGGGAGCATTTAATATAAAACCTTTTATGCCTACAGTATTTGGTGATGGTAAGGTTGCTCAATTTACTACCCACTCATATCCTACTGTTGGATTTTGGGTCTTATTGGCTGTTAGTGTTTTGAGTCTGCTTGCTTTAATCTCAAGAAAAAAAGCACAATCATTAGCCAAAAAGAAATATCTAAGAGGATAGTATGAAACCTTTTATACTGCTTTGTATTGGACTATTTTTGAATGCATCTATATTGCAAAAGGCGATTGATGATGCAAAAAGTGGTTCAAAACTGACTCTTCAAAGTGGTATTTATGAAGGTAATCTTATCATAGATAAGCCCTTGATATTAGAGGGAGAAAATCAAAATACAGTTATAAAAGGAGATGGCAAAGGAACAGTTATCACTATAAAGAGTGATTTTGTAACTTTGAAAAATCTGACTATCAAAGGAAGTGGTAGTGAACATGAAAGAGTTGATGCTGGAGTAAAACTCTATAAAACAAAGCACTGTAATATCATCAACAATAAGATAATAGATGTGCTATTTGGTATTGATCTTCAAGAGGCAGATGATAATAATATCAGCTATAACTATATCACTTCAAAACCTTACGATATAGGTCTTAGAGGAGATGCTATCAGGCTATGGTATAGCAACTATAATACATTAAGCCATAACCATATCAGTAGATCAAGAGATTTTGTTGTTTGGTACTCTCATGAAAATCTTATAGCCTATAATTATGGAGAGCTTGGAAGATACTCTCTTCACTTTATGTACACGGGTAAAAATATCGTCAAGAACAATACCTTTGTCAAAAATAGTGTTGGTATCTTTTTTATGTACTCAAAAGATACAATAGCTACAGGAAATACTATCAAAAGTTCTGTTGGTACAACAGGACTTGGGATTGGTATGAAAGATTGCTCAAACTATACTATTACTAATAATAGGATTTTGTACTGTGCAAGGGGTCTGTATATAGATAGATCACCATTTGAGCCTGATTCAAAAAATCTGATAAAAGATAATTATATCCTGTACAATAGCGAAGGGGTACATTTTCACTCACTGAGTCTAAACAATATCTTCATAAATAATATCTTCAAAGGAAATATTGAAGATGTGATAAATGACTCTTACAATACAAAAGTGACTCAAAATAGATGGGATGGAAACTATTGGGACAGATATGAAGGCTTTGATAGAGATCATGATGGCATTGGAGATACTCCTTTTAATGAGTTTTTTTATGCTGATAAGATGTGGTTATTAAATCCAAATGTCAAGTTTTTTTATGCTTCACCTGTGATATCTGCTATCAATTTTTTTACAAAATTAGCACCTATTTCGCAGCCGGTTAAGTTACTAACTGATAATCATCCAAAAATGGTAGAGGGGAGGATGTGATGGAAAAAAATGAAAAAAGAAGAAGTTTTTTAAAAAATATTTCAGGTCTTGGTGTATTGGCAGCAGCGGCAGGGGCAGGTATCTACTATGCTCCAAAATTAAAGAGTAATAAGCCAATTTTAAGACCTCCAGCGGCAGTTGAAGAGGATGAGTTTTTGAAGCTTTGTATCAAGTGTGGTCAATGTCTTCAAGTATGCCCATATGATTCTATTAAGTTAGAAGGTATTGAGGGAAAGGCTAGTCTTGGTATGGCATATATCGACCCACTCCAAAGGGGATGTTATCTGTGTGAAGCATTTCCTTGTGTCTTGGCTTGTCCTACAGGAGCACTAGAACATGAGCACGATAATATCAAGTTTGTTCATATGGGTGTTGCTGTCATTGTGAATGAAGATGCTTGTATAGCAAAGGTGAATCAAAAAGTCAGTGATGATATGGTAGATCGTATCTATGACCATACAAAAGTCTTATCAAAGAGTGAGAGAGAAGCTCACAAAGTTGAAATTTTGCCAAATGATGGTGAAAAAGAGAAGTTACAAAAAGAGCTTTTACAGAAGTTAGATCAGTTTAGAGGTAAGGATTGCACTATTTGTGCTGATCTTTGTCCATATCCTCAAAAAGAGAGTGCAATAGGTATGATTGAAAAGGATGGAGGATTGATTCCCCAGATCAGAGAGGCTTGTGTGGGGTGTGGAGCTTGTGTAGAGCTTTGTCCGACAAAAGTGTTGCATATAATTCCTAGAAAAAGCTATGCAGAAGTCTATAAAGGAGGCAATAATGCTTAGATTGGTAGCCATAGTCATGGTTGGGAGCATTTTATTTGTAGGATGTGGAGAGGAGAATGGAAAAAAAGAGATTGAGCAAAATTCTCAAACAGCACCGAGTATCAAAGTGGAAGAGAATGCAGTCAATACAAAAGTAGCAGAACATGAAAATAAAAACAAAGATGGGGGACAATTTTACTACTCCTTAGATAGCAAAAATGATAAAAATTTTGATAGTACACAAGGTAATAATACAAGGACTACAATCGATGCATATTTAAATATTAAAAGCCCTTATGAGAGAGTAAAGATAACGATGATGATAAAAAAGTTGAGCCAAGATTATGTGATAAAGTGCTCACCTTGTCATGATGATTATGCAAATGGAGTAATAGGTCCTTCACTTTTGGATAAAGATGAGGAATTTATTTACCAAAGAATAATGGACTTTAAAAATGGGAAGAGGAAAAATGTCTTAATGAAAGAGCTAGTTTCACAAATAGATGATGAAAAATTAAAGAGTATTGCTAGTGAGATAGCA
>CAZYJF010000116.1:0-4756 GCA_964647715.1 uncultured Sulfurospirillum sp.
GTAAATAGTAGAAGTGATGTATGTAAGATATCAAGGCCTGAGGATAGAAGCTCTAGTGTCTATGATGATGCACAAAAACATTGTCAAAAGCTTTCAAATGAAAATTATGCAAGTATCTCAACTTGGAGAGTTCCAACTCTAAAAGAGGCTAGTCATCTTATGAGTAATGTTGATTTAGATAAGATACTCTATCCTGATAGTAATCCTAACTGTGCAATTATGGCAACTGATAGTGAGAATACTTTTGTATATACGACATCTTCTTGGAATTCAAGTGAGAGTGTTGGAAAGTCATTTATTAGTAGTGAAAGAAACAATAAAGTTGCAGGTATTAGGTGTGTTAGTGGTGAGTAATTTATTTTCCAAGGCAAAATGAGCTAAACATGTGATCTAGTATTTCGTCTCTTTCAAAAGGATTTGTTATGGATGAGATGGCTTGGATTGATTCGTTTATCTCATATGCAAAGAGTTCTAGTTCGCCCTCTTTTAAGAGATCTTTTGATCTTCTTAGAGAGTCGTGTGCTTTTTGAGTTTCGTTTACTTGTCTTTTGTTGATAAGTATTAGTTCATCATCTCCTAGATTTGTGTCTAAGTACTCTTTTATTAGATCAATGACTTTATCTGTGTCATCTTTTGAGATATTTGTATAGTGGAGATTTTTGATTTTTTCTAGATCAATGACTTGAGGAAGATCGCTTTTTGTCAGCAGTATAAATACTTTTTTCTCATCTTTGATACTTGAAATTATCTCTAATATAGCTTCATCATCACTATCAAAGTCCCTACTTCCATCAAATAGAGCAAGTACCACTTCACTCTCATCGACTGCTAATTTAGATCGCTCTATCCCTACTCTTTCTATCTCGTCATTAGCATCTCTGATACCTGCAGTATCTACAATTTTTACGATATGTGTTCCTATTCTTATCTCTTCTTCGATAGTGTCTCTTGTAGTGCCTGCAATTTGTGAGATAATGGCTCTATTGTATGAGAGAAGTGAGTTAAGAAGGGAGCTTTTCCCCACATTTGGTTTACCTATGATTGCTATCTTATACCCTTTTAGTAACCCCTCTCTTCTTTTGCTGATATTTAGTGTATGTGAGAGAACTTTTATGGCTGAATCTACCTTATCTAATATCGTGTTTAAAAGATTTGGATCTAAATCCTCCTCTGCATAATCTATTAAGACTTCTATATGAGCTAGGATTTCTATCAATGACTCTCTAATTTCATTCACATAGTTTGAAAGATCACCTTTTAACTGTTTTGCTAAAATCTTTACACTATCTTCACTTTTACTCTCAATCAAAGCAGAAATTGCCTCAGCCTTTGTAAAATCCATTTTTTGATTAATGACTGCTCTTTGGCTAAACTCCCCTGCCCTAGCTAGTCTTGCTCCATTTTTAAGGAGTGCATCTAAGATCATAGAAGAGATAACAACACCACCATGGCATTGAAACTCTACTATATCTTCGCCAGTAAAGCTGTATGGTGCTTTAAAGTAGATAAGAATTGCTTCATCTATGAAATTTCCATCATGTGATACATCACAAAGTGAAGCATATCTAGGGGTTAGTGTATCTTTGTTTATCAGTTTTAATGCGATATTTAGAGCATCTTCACCACTTAGGCGGATGATTGAGATCCCCCCTACTCCATAAGGGGTTGAGATAGCTGTGATAGTTCCTATCTCTCATCTCCTCTAAAGTCACCAACAACTATCTTTTTTCTACCGTCTTTGGTACTTTTTATAGCGACATATTTGTTTGGATAAGCTTCTCTTAACTTTTCAAGAGCTATTTTTATCAAGATTCCATCGAGTGGTTTTGTTTGAGCATATCCTTGATCTTCTACCCTTTGTTTGACATCAACTAGGTAACTCTCAATCATCTCTTCTTGATTTTTAAGAAATTTGGCAATCTCTAGCGAAATATTCTTATCATATTTTATTTTAATCCAATTATGTAGCATATATGAGAGAGCTTTGTATCTGTAGCCTTCCTTACCTATCATTAAAGCTGCATCATTTCCATCAAGTGTGATATGTACTACATTTTCATCTAAGATCACACTTTTGCACTCAAGATCAAAACATAATTCATCTAACATCTTTGATATAGAGTTGTAAATCTCATCTTCAAGATTCGAAGTTTTAGGAGTTGATTTTATATCGTTAGAACTCTCTTTTTTATTTTTTAATTGTGCAACAATGATAGCTGGTTTTTTTAAAAAACCTAAAAATCCTCTCGAGGGAGCTTGAAGTATCTCAATATCTAAATCAACTACCGAGGAATCAAGCTCAGAAGAAGCTTTTTTATATGCTTCTTCAAGTGTATCAGCAGTAATTCTAATCATGCTTTTGCTTTCCTTTGCTTATCAAATATAGAGTTTACATAATATTGTTGGGCAACTGAAAATAGGTTGTTTACAAACCAGTACAGAGTCAATCCAGCAGGGAATGTTACAAAGAAAAATGTAAATATAAGTGGCAAAAATTTCATTATTTTCTCTTGCATAGGATCTGTGAAATTGCTTGGAGTCAATCTTTGTTGCCAATACATAGTAGCACCCATCAAAATAGGTAGGATATAGTAAGGATCCATTACAGAGAGATCTTGAATCCATCCAATCCAAGGTGCATGTTTTAACTCAACTGCATTCAATAAAACTCTATATATCGCAAAAAAGACTGGTATTTGAAGAAGCATTGGCAGGCATCCTCCCATAGGATTTGCACCATGTTTTTTATAAAGCTCCATCATTTTGGCATTCATTTTTTGAGGATCTTTTTTATACTTTTGTCTTATCTCATTTACTTTAGGGCTAAGCTCTTTCATTTTATTCATACTTACCATACCCTTAAATGTGAGTGGATACAAAATGAGTCTTAATAAAATAGTGATGATAACGATAGCCCATCCCCAATTTCCAACAAGATTATGGATATACTTTAGTGCTAAAAATAGAGGTTTTGAGATAAATGTAAAAAACCCATACTCAATGACATCTGTAAGTTTTGGATCTATCGATTTTAAAGTGTCATACTCCTTTGAACCAATGTAGGCATTTACTTTAAAGTTGTTTGAGCCTTTGACAAATGGAAGAGGATTTTTCTCTTTGTCGTGATCTATTACAACTGGAAGTCCATTTTGAAAGTCATAGAACAAAGTTGTGTAATATTTGTTACTTGAAGCTACAAAGTTTGCACCATTGTATTTCATACTCTCATCAGCATCACCCTCAGCGATAGTATCAAGTTTGCCGTCAGCTTTTTTTACTAATGTACCATTAAAGGTATATCTATCCGTATCAGAAATTGGTCTTGTTCCGTTAGTGATAAAATATGGTATATCTTTTGAGAGTTTTATCTTCAAATTATAGTGTCCATTTGGCTCAAATGTGATAATCTTTTGGACGGTAAGATCACTTAAATTTTGTGTTAGAGTGATTGTGTTTGGTTTAGAATCAACTAGGAGCTCTTTTGTATCAGCTATATAAGGGGTCTTAAATGCCTCTTCATTGATCTTTTCATCAGCAAATCTTATCTCTAAAGGTAGTAGTTCATTCTCTTCACTAATTATAGCCGGATATGTTCCATCCTTTGTCTCAAATTTTTTCTCTCTTAGCTCAAAAAATGAAATTCTACCCAAAGAGTCAAACTTTGCGATAAAGTCTTTTGACTTTACAGTAGAAAGTTGACTTTGCTGTAAAGAGTTTGTACTTTTACTATGATTTATGGTGCTTTGATTTGTCGTTGTATCCATTTGTGGTGCGGATGTGTTGTTTATAGTTTTCGTATCTTTTACTAATTGGCTATTTGTTTTAGTTTGATTTAGATCAGCCATTTGAGGTTTTGGCATAAAGCTCTCATAAACCATAAAAAAAATAAAACTAAGAGCTAGTGCTAAGATCATTCTTTGTTGTTGAGTCAATTTATCTATCAATTACTTTCCTTTGAGTTTTTTTATCAAATAATATTTATCGTCTGTGTATGGAATGAGGAAGTATTCTACACAAATTTGCTTTTTGTCTTTATTATTGCAATAAAGTCTATTTTTATTTAAGTCTATTTTTACAATAGGATAATCAAATCCACCCTCAAAGAGATGATTACAGGTTAAGATTCTTTTTGTTGAGAAAAAGATAGCTTTAAGTGTACTATTTTTATCAAATTGCCATTTGCTATACTCACTACAAGTAGGATAATATCTGCAATTATTCGGACTTAGTGGCGATATAACTTTTTGATAAAATTCAATTATTTTTATAGCTATTTTTTTTGACATTTTCATCTAATACTGATAACTTTTTGAGTGAAAATCTAAAAGATACTCTGATCTCTTCAAATGGAGCATGAATAATCTCTTTTTTTGCAACCAAGATATATGTTCCATCATCTATATAAGTGCTAAACTCAAAAAATAGTGATTTTAACCGTCTTTTTGCAAAGTTTCTTTTTACAGCATTTCCTACTTTTTTACTAGCAGTAAAGCCAACTTTTTTTTGATTTCCTCTTTTGTAAAAGAGAACAAAGTGGTTTGAGTGGGACTTTTTGGCATTGTTATAGATATAGCCAAACTCCCTACTCTTTTGAAGTGTAGAAAAATCTCCTATACGGCTAATCTCTTTCTACCTTTAGCTCGTCTAGCTTTAATAACTCTTCTACCATTTTTAGTTTTCATTCTTGTTCTAAAACCGTGCGTTCTCTTTCTTGGTGTATTGTGTGGTTGATATGTTCTTTTCATTACCTCTTCCT
>CAZYJF010000117.1:0-4728 GCA_964647715.1 uncultured Sulfurospirillum sp.
ATAAAGATGATTAATCGATTCACGAACCCAGATAGAAGTTTTATACAAAATATACCTGATATTAGTAGACATGCAAAACAACATGCAACATATTTAGCATATATGGCAAAACAGTTATCTAATTTTTCAGAGAAATTGGATATTGAATTTACAAAAGTTGAAAAAGTTGAAAGAAAAAATTTCTATCTCGTAATCGATGAAATCAACCGTGGAAACATTTCTAAAATCTTTGGTGAACTAATCACTCTCATAGAAGATGATAAAAGAGATGAGATAGAGGTGATACTTCCATACTCAAAAGAATCATTTAAAGTCCCGTCAAATCTCTACATCATCGCCACAATGAACTCTACTGATAAATCAATCGCTCTTATCGATGTGGCACTTCGTAGAAGATTTACTTTTTTGAAAATGGAGCCAAAGGAATCCTTAGTTAATTTAGAAGTAATAGAGCTCTTTATAAAACTAAACAAACTTATCAATGAAAAACTAGGCTCAGATTATCAACTAGGGCATAGTTATTTCATGGGAGAAGATTTTGACTGGGAGTTTGTTAAGGAGTACAAAATCAAACCTTTGCTAGAAGAGTATTTTTACGCAGATGAAGAGGGTTTAAAAGAGGCACTAGCGATCTTAGATTGATTAGATACCAATCTTTTTTTTGATAGTGATCTTCTCCTTGATTTTCTTTTTGATTGTCCTTTTTTTCAAATCCTCTATAAATTTTGAGGACTCATTTACGAGTCTCTCTTTATAGACCTTTTGAGTCTTTTTTATGAGATCGGATTTTTGTTTATCTAGCATTGAGATGATCTCTTTTTTGAATTCCTCTCTATGAAGCTTCTCATCAATCGATACAACGATTGCATCAGTTCCAAACCAAGCAACTCCGGCAGCTATAGGGGCACAGATCCATGCAAAAGGTCCACAGCTTAGTCCTGCAGCTGCTGCTGATCCTGAAGCGGTTACTTTAGCACCTGCTTTTATAGCCGATTTTGCTGCTATCTTTGAAGCTGTTTTTGCGATAATCTTTGCACTCACAACTCCGATTATCTTGATAGCAACGGCTGATCCTACGAATGTTCCAAGTTTTATCTTTTGGATATTTAGTCTCTCATTGATCTCATTGTCAAGCATTGTAAAAACATTTGAGTTTAACTCTTTGTCCACATTAAAGGAGGCTATCTCTTTGCTATCTTTGAGATAGCTTTTTAAAAGAGTGAGATATTTGGAGTTTATATGATCTTTCACAGATGAGAAATTATTTGCAAACTCTTTACTAAAGAGTCTCTCTTTTATGGTGTTATTTAGTTTGTTTGTAGCAGCTCCTATCAACTCATCATACTCTCCGATGACTGAGTAGTGAAAGTCCAAAAATTTATCTACATTTTTATATACAGGCTCAAAAAGTTTTTCTACACTTTTGTTGATCTCCATATCAAGGACCAAATTCTCTTTTTTTAGCTTGTCATTTAAAAATTCTACAGCTTTTGGATTTTCCAAGTTGTTTTTAATCGTATCGTTATCATCAACTATTTTGATTATCGTTTTTGTTATTGATTGGAGTAGGGGTTTGTTGTGGTGTGGATTTTGTGTCTTTTTCTGATCTACATGGCTATTTTTATAAGCTAAAACCTCCAAAAATATCCATATAGCCAAAAATATCGCTATAACAGACCAGAAGATCTTCTCTTCCAAGCTCATAGATGAACTATCTAGATCGTAATCATCCTCACTCTTCAAAATCAACCTCTTTTTGTAAAAATTTTATCTATTATATAGATTATTTCCAAAATAAACCTATTTACACCCAGTATCGCCAAGCTGTTTATGAGTAAAAAGGATAACCATATAGATATCTCGATGGCTTTATTGCTGACGATTCCACTTCCCTTCTCAACCATCCACCAAAATATACTATCGCTCTCTTTTTGAAGCTTTAAGACATAGTTTATGACATTACAATCAGAATGGACTGAATTTGTTGCACTATTTAGTGTAGCTTGAAGGCTATCTTGTAGATATTCAGGCTCATAACCCTCTAGCGATATATAGATGAAAAAGATGATGAAGATAATCGCTGTGATATTTATCGTCCACTCCCTTGCAAAGAGTTTTGTGTAATTTGATTTTAGATAGCTACTTAATTTTAAGCTTAAAAATTTATAGATGATTGTACTAATAGCCACATGAAAAAGAAGATAGTACCAAGTTAGCCGACTATACATCGTAGCACCATACAGAGCTGATATACTCATCAAAAAAGAGGTGATGATATAAAATATACTAAGAAAAAACTTAGACGATAAGATCTTTGCAAAGATAGAATTTGGCAGAAAAAAGCACCTCTTTATACACTCTCTTTTTGCAAGTTTTAGATCGATAAAACTTAGACTTATCACAGATAAAAATATAAAAGCGACCACAAGAGCCAAACAGTTATACCTATAACTTTCAACCCAAATATTTAGCAATGCAAAGATACTCATACTAGAGGCGACAAAGAGCTTGAAATTGTAAAAGAGTTTATCCATCACTCACACTCCACATCGCCAAGAGTCCTGATCTCATCACAACTAAACCCAGCTTCTTTTCTAGCATCCACATTGACAAAGGGCTTTTTTTTACTAGCCCCTGGGAGTTGTTTTTCTACGATGTTAAAATACTCTTTGGGATTGACTCCCTCTTTTTCACAAGCATATCTAAACCACTTATCTCCCTTTTTGACATGATCTATCTCTTCATCTAGGATGATTTGGAGTGAAGTGATGGCTTCATTGCTATATGGATGATTTGAGCACTTTAGTTTTTCTATCACCTTTGGATTTGAATCAAGCCCTGAAGCCTCTAGATATCTAGGAATCGTAGCCATTCTTGAGAGTAGATCAAGGCATCTTTGTGAGATATCAAACAAAAATGAGTGAACTTCAAAATCTCCATATATGTATCCAAGATCAGACAAATTTTTCTCCACCATCAAAAAGTGCCTGATCTCATCATCAGCAACTTTTAGCCAATCATCATAATACTCTTTTGGCAGGGACTCAAATCTATAAGCATGCTCAAGTGCAAGATCAATAGCCGAATACTCAATATGAGCGATTGAGTGCAAAAGATATGCCAATCCCTTATCAGTCGAAAGAGATGATCTTTTTTTCATAACGGTTGCAGGAACTATTTTGCAAATACCTGCAAATGAGGGAGTTTGAAAGATTTTTGTTTTGAAACCCTCTTCAAACTCAACTACATCTTCCTTGTAGCTTTGGTAAAATTTTTTAAATTTTTCTATCTTTTTATGAGGATCTTGGGTCTGTAAAATCTCTTCAAGACTCTCATAAAAGCTCATATTCTCTCCTAGATAAAAGTCGGTGCATCGTTTGAGAAGAGGATTAGATCACCGCTTTTGGTCTCTTTGGCAAGGAGATCTTCTATGGTGGATTTATCCTCAAGGATGATCTTTCTTGGCTTTTGCACAAACTTGTCTAAAATAGCTCTGTTACTACTTCCCGTGATGATGACTAGATCAAATATCTCATCAATGATCTTTGCTAGTTTTATATTACTCTCTTCATCACTCTCTATGATACCAGGGGTTATCAAAACCTTTCTGCCGTTGTAACTGTTAGCGAGCCTGTATGAGCTACTCATACCCTCGAAGTTTCCATTAAAGCTGTCATCGATGATGAGCTTTCCACCAGCTTCTATTTTTTGGAGACGATGTTCAACTGGCTGGAGTTTAAAAAGAGCCTTTTTAATCTCATCTACACTTAGACCTAGCTCTCTTGCCAGCAGTATCGCGGCACTTAGATTAACTGCATTAAACTCCCCAAGCACTGGGGCGAAAAACTTCTCATCCACTCCATCTACTTCTAGGACAAACTCCACTCCATCAAGTGTGGCATTTACCTTTTTTATCCCATCACCGTAAACGACCACTCTATTATCAGGCTTTACATTGGCACTCTTGTGGACAAAGGCCTTTTTGAGTCTCTTTGAGTTTAGTATCTCCATCTTTGTATCACGAATATTCTCCAAAGTTTTAAAATACTCAATATGAGCTGGTCCCACAACCCCGACAATTGCATAATGCTCATCAAGCAATCTTGCGATCTCATCGATATCACCCCTCTGCCTCGCTCCAGCCTCTGCGATGTAGATCTGTGCATCTTTTGGCAGAGAGTTGTTGATATCTTGCATAAGTCCTGAGAGGGTGTTTACACTTCTTGGGGTTTTGTAGCAGTTATATTTATAAGAGAGGATTTGGTGGAGGAAGTTTTTTATACTTGTCTTACCGTAACTTGCTGTAATAGCTACAATAGTCAGATCATCCCTTAAAAGCTTTTTCTTTGCACTCTTGTAAAATCCACTAAAGAGTATCTTCTCATAAAGCCAACTAGCCCCCATTGCCACTAGTAGTGGTAAGATTGAGCCAAAATGCTCACACCTACTGCTTACTAGACAAAGAGTATCCCCAAAAACAACAGCCAAAAGCAAAAATCCAAAAAATCTCTTTACCCTTGGTGTAAAAACCACTCTTTTATCAAGTCTTTTTTGCCACAGATAAAGAAGAGGCAAATAACCAAGATATAGCACTATCCAAAAGTAGGGCAGTATATGATAGAGGCTAAAGATGATATATCCAAAGAGAGGCAAAAGAAAATATATAAGATGCCAAAGAGGTTTGGAGTGGTGAAAGATGACTCTGTTTAGCTTGTAGTTGTACCATTG
>CAZYJF010000118.1:0-4710 GCA_964647715.1 uncultured Sulfurospirillum sp.
AAGAAGCATTAAAAGAGGCTAAAAACATGTGTGAAGAGTTACTAGCTAATACCGTGATTGAAGATTATGTGATAGAGATCGATTGATGAGAGTTGCTGTTATTCAATTTGCCGGAACCAACTGTGAGTATGATACAAAGTATGCATTTGAAAAATTAGGGGCTAATGTAGAGTTTGTCTGGCATAAAGACAGCTCTTTGCCAAAAGATATCGATCTTATCGTTTTACCAGGAGGTTTTTCATATGGAGATGCTCTAAGAAGTGGAGCAATTGCTAGATTTTCTCCTATCATAGATGCAGTTATTAATCACTCAAAAAAGGGTGGCTATATACTTGGAATTTGTAACGGATTTCAAATCCTCCTAGAAGCTGCTTTACTAGAAGGTGCTATGAAGCATAACGAATCACTACATTTTATATCAAAATTTCACCACTTAAAAGTAGAAAACTCTGACAATAAATTTTTAGGCAAATTAAAAAAAGGTGATATATTAAATATCCCAATAGCTCATGCTGAGGGGAATTACTATATCGATGATGATGGCTTAAAATCACTAAAAGATAATGAACAAATTTTACTCACCTACTGTGATAAAGATGGAAGCTCTCTTAATCCAAACGGCTCAGTAGAAGCGATTGCAGGGATAACAAATAAAAATAAAAATGTTTTTGGTCTAATGCCTCATCCTGAAAGAGCGATGGAAGATATTTTAGGCAGTAGTGATGGAGTCAATATGCTAAGAGGTTTTATTTAAGGATGAGAGCAGTTATTGTCTCTTTAGTCTTTATTATCTTTTCAAATTCTTTAGAGGCAAATTTCTTTAGTGATCTATTTGAAGCAATAGGCAATAAAAATAGACAAAGTGAAGATGTCAGAGTCCAAGTAGAACCCAAAGATAGAATGGATGATGCTATCTTTGAAGAAAAAAGTATTTTCCCAAGCAATGATGATGAGCCATATGATGATAGTGAAGATAGAGGCTCTTACAGTCACGAAAAAGTGATATATCTTTCATATCTACAATATCCAAAAAGAGTCTATCTAAAGCAACACTTTGTCATATCACTAAAATCAATCATCATTGATGATAAAATTGATAAAATCAAGACCAAATTCATTGGTGGTCACAACTACAAAATAATCAATCCAAATCCTAGCTGGAAAAGAGTTGATAAAAAAAGTTACCAGTGTGATCTATACTTTAAACTACTCTCTTTGGATGCAAAACTGCCTAAGATTCAAATAGTTGCAATTAACCACAAAAAAAGATACAAAGAGTCGATTAAGCCAAAAGATTTTAAGCTTATAGAACTAAAGCAAAACGATCTTTTCTCACAAGTCATCGCAAAAGATTTAAAAGTAATCAGTCACAAAGAAAAAAGATATGATGATAAATCAATTCTTGTTTTGATGGAACTTAATGGCACACTCTCAAACTTGGAAGATTTTCATCTTCCTTTTGTTAAAAAAGAGGCTTTAGACTCCTTTGAAGAGCACTTAATAAATCAATCTGTATATTATGTCTGTATAGTTCCAAATTACCAAAAAGAGTTTAAATTTAAATATTTTGATTTAGATAGCAATAGATTTACAAAAATATCTTTTCCTATCATCATGACTGATCTAACATTAAGTACTCAGCTTGGATTAAATCCCAAAAAGAGTAAACTCTATATCTATGAATTGATTGCTCTCTTTGGAATTTCATTGATACTTTTTTTAATCTTTTTGAAAAATAGATCAAAATTGGCACTGTTTTTCTCTTTGGCAATTGCCCTATTTACACTCTTTACAAAAGTCTTTACTCCAACATTAACCTTGCCAAAAGGTATTAAAATTAGAATTTTGCCGACTCATAACTCCACAGTTTTTTTCAAAACCCCTTCAAATATTGAAGTTAAAGTACTTCTTAAAAAAGAGGGATACTCAAAAATATTACTACCAGGTGGTAAGATAGGATGGATTGCTGATGATGATCTTCAAAAAAATTAAAGCACTATATATATTTTTACAATTTGTCATTACTGTAACTGTTGTTATCTTTTTGATGAAATTTTTTAACAAAAAAAATTATACTTTTAGAAAACTATGGGCAAAGATGCAAAAGTATCTAATAGGCTACAAGGTTACTGTAAAAGGTAAGCCAGATCCCAAAGCCAAGTTAATTTTGATGAATCACCAATCTCTTTTAGATATTGTAGTCATGGAAGCAAATTATCCAGCAAATATCGCTTGGGTAGCAAAAAAGGAGATCGCAGATATAAAATTTTTTGGTCAAATATTGACTCTTCCAAAAATGATTATAGTTGATAGAGATGATAGAAAATCCTTGGTTAAAATGTTTAAAGATATAAAGAATAGTCTAGATGAGAACAGAGTTATAGGTATTTTCCCCGAAGGAACAAGAGGGAAGGGAGATAAACTCTTGAAGTTTAAAAGTGGTGCCAAACTGATTGCCCAAAAACTTGACCTCATCGTGCAACCTGTAGTTATCATAGGAACAAGACAAATCCTTGATTCTCAAAACTTTGTAGCAGGAGGAGGGGAGGTAAAGATCATCTACCTAGATAGCATAGATCCAAAACTTGATCCCAACTGGTACGAAAAGTTAAAAGATAAAATGCAAGAAACTTTAGTCCAAGAGCTTCAACCATTAAAGAATCATTAATCTTTTTATGTTATCATCCTCAAAAAATATAGCAAGGAGGAGAAATGTCAAAATATGAATTTCAAACAGAAGTTAGTGATCTATTAAATTTAATGATTCACTCTCTCTACTCAAATAAGGAGATCTTTTTAAGAGAGCTTATCTCAAATGCTTCAGATGCACTAGATAAGTTAAATTATTTGACTCTTACAGATGAGAAATTTAAAAAACTAAAATTCACACCAAAAATCCTAATAGAAACAGATGAAAAAGAGAGTAAGCTTATCATCAGCGATAATGGTATCGGTATGGACAAGGATGATCTTATTACAAACCTTGGAACGATAGCCAAAAGTGGTACAAAATCATTCATCGAAGCTTTAAGCAAAGATAAAAAAGAAAATAGCGATCTTATAGGTCAATTTGGTGTAGGATTTTATTCAGCCTTTATGGTAGCAGATAAAATTGAAGTATTATCCAAAAAAGCTGGAGATGATAAGGCTTACAAGTGGGTTAGTGAAGGTGGTGATTCCTTTGAGATAGAAGAGGCAAAAAAGGATGAGCAAGGAACAAGCATCACACTCTATCTAAAAGATGAAGAAAAAGAGTTTCTCAACGAATATAAAATAAAATCTATCGTTGAAAAATACTCAAATCATATCCCATTTCCAATATTCTTGAAAAAAGAGGAGGATGGAAAAACAAAAGAGGAGCAGATCAATAAAGCTTCGGCACTTTGGAGATTGCCAAAAAATGAGATCAGCGATGAAGAGTACAAAGAGTTTTATAAAACCCTCACACACGACAATGAAGATCCACTTCTTTGGATACACACCAAAGCAGAGGGAACTTTAGAATATACAACACTCTTTTATATCCCTAAAAAAGCCCCATTTGATCTATATCGTGTAGATTACCAATCGGGAGTAAAACTATATGTAAAAAGAGTCTTTATCAGCGATGATGATAAAGAACTACTCCCTACATATCTAAGATTTGTCAGAGGAATATTTGATATAGAAGACTTACCACTAAATGTATCAAGAGAGATTTTGCAAGAAAATATCATTTTGACAAAGGTCAAAAAAGCTTCAGTAAAAAAGATCTTAAGTGAACTAAAAAAATTGAAGACAAAAGATTTTGATAAATATAAAGAGTTTTACAATACCTTTGGAAAAGTATTAAAAGAAGGGATCATGAGCGAGTTTGAAAATCGTGATCTTCTTCTTGAACTGCTTATGTTTAAGAGCCTAAAAAGCGGTGAATTAATCGATCTTCAAACTTATATAGACAATATGAAAGGGGATCAAAAAGAGATCTATTACATCATAGGTGAAGATAGCAAAATGCTTCAAAACTCTCCACTACTTGAGAGCTTCAAAGAAAAAGGTATCGATGTACTTTTGATGGATGATGAAGTTGATTCTATCGTAGTTCCTCAAATAGGTACATTTAAAGATATTCCACTAACTGCAGTTAATCATGCAAATATTGAAGAAGATAGCGAAGTTTTAAAGAAAAAAGAGGAGGAATTTAAAGAGTTAACCCTAAAAATCAAAGAACTTTTAAAAGATGAAGTCAAAGATGTAAAAGTGACTACAAGACTCAAAAATTCTCCTAGCTGTTTGGTATATGATAAAGATGATCCTGATTTTGCGATGCAACAGATGTTAAAGCAGATGGGTCAAAATGATCTGCCTCCAATTAAGCCTATCTTGGAAATCAATCCAGATAATCCAATTTTTAAAACTATAAATGAAAAAAAAGATTTTGAAAAATTAAATCAAGTAGCACCAATCATTTTAGATTTGGCAAAACTGAGTGAAGGATTAAAGATTGATGATGTGTCAGATTTTACACAAAATATCACAAAAATTTTAGAGAAACAGATAGCAAAATGAGACTTTTTTTAGTATCAATACTTCTTATCTCTTCATTGATAGCAGATAGTGTTGATATGATAGATTTTGAGAGCGATCTCTTTAGCAAAGACAATCACCACCTTAAAAAAGTGGTGATTTCACTCCATCTTGAAGGGAAAAATCTTCAAGAAAACAGTTATG
>CAZYJF010000119.1:0-4698 GCA_964647715.1 uncultured Sulfurospirillum sp.
CCATAAATTGGTCTGAATTGTTCTTTCAGATTCTCTAAGTTTCTCCCTTATTTTTAAAATGGCTTTATCAGCATCAGGTTTATCGCTTTGGATTTTCTCTTCATAACCTGAAGTTAGTACTATCACCAAAGCTTTATCACTAGAATCGAAGTGGACACTTTGAATAAAAGGATATCTGTACTCTTTTGTTTGTGCACAGCTATCTTTGATCTGCCATTTTTTATCTCTTCCATGTCTCTCATAGGCAAATAGATGAAATTTTGGACATTTTTGAGCTATGGTTAAATAATCATCTGTTAAGAATACAAAACTAAGTTCATAATCTTTTCTAGTTTTTTTCTTCAAAAATGAGTTGCACATGGCTCCTTTTTTACTGAGAGTTAACATAACTGTGTTTTCTGGAAGAGCTAGTGACTTTTTGGCTTTTTGGGATAGCATATCTTTGAAATTATCTAATCTCTTCTTTGAGAAGTTTATATAATAGACAACTCCGATAGCAACTAGAATAGAGACTAACAGCAAAAACCAAACTGCATCTAATCCAAAATGAGACACAGTTGCTAAAAATATTAAAAATGTCACCACCAAGATGCGTATGGCATTGCATCCTATCCATAGTTCTATCGTTTCGCTTAAAGATCGCATATGGGTAGTATATCAGAAGTGAATTTAAGGCATCTTTTGTACAATAACTAAAAGGATATAAAGTGAAATTTTTTATAACATTTTTACTTATTTTAGCTTCACTTTTTGGATTGAGCTATTATAAAAACTCAGTCATTCAAAAAACCCTTGATGATGAATTGAAACACTATCCACAAGTAAAATACAGCGATCTTGAGTGTAGTGGTTTTATCAAAAGTGATTGCCAGATCAAAGATCCTAAGTTTAAGTCATTTCTCTTGGCAAACAGTATCACTATAGAAGGTATAGATCCGACAAATATCCCATCTCCAAATGAGACTAAAGAGTTGAGTGCTAATATCTTTGTAGATGGTGCAAAATACTCTTTATGGGATCTTTTGGCACATAATAATCCACTCTTAAAAATGGGTGGTTTTTATAAAAAACATAGTGGAGATTATAATATATCTTCTAAACTTCTATTTGGTGTAAATGGAGATCGTATAGATTATGTGAAGATATTGTCTTTACGGGCTGATGATAGATTTTTACCTTATGAGTTAAATGGTGAGCTAAAAGTGCTTGGAGATAGTGTGAAGATGAAACGGCTCAATCTAAGCCTTGATTTAGCCACAAAGAGAGAGCTTTTTGATGATTATATCGACTCTATAAGAAAGTGTTGCAAAGATGAGATGCCAAAAGAGTATCAAAATATGAGTAATGATGAGATCTATGAGCAGTTAAAATTGAAGTTAAAGAGTTTTCATACAGGATTGGATTCATTAAATGAAATCATTAATGCATTAAGCGATGATGATAAAAAGAGACTTAGCTTGTATGTAGAGTCAAAACAGGATGTCTCGATAAAAAGTATGATTCTTCCATTTTTGATATTAGGTCCCAAGGCGATAGAGAGATTTTATGATATAAGGGTGGAGGCAAAATAGTGGATATAGAAGACAAAGTGTTATTACTAGGAATTTACAAAAAAAAAGATGATGAATCTCTAAAAGATGTTTTATTGATGTTGGAGGATTCTGGAGTTTTTAGCCTTAAAGATGGTAAAAAAAGATTAAAAGAGCTTAAAAAAACATCTCTTTTTGATAATGAGATACTTAGCATCGAGGGAGTAGAAAGAGCAAAAGAGATAGAACAGGAGTTTAAGATATGATTATCATCACCCCAATATTAATAGCTTTGAATATATTGATGTTTTTATATACTCAAAATTCACCAGAGTTACATCTAAAGTATGGATTAAATATGCTATTTTTTGAGAAGGGATACTATTGGCAACTCTTGACATCTATGTTTATGCATGCCAATTGGACACATCTTTTTATGAATATGGCAGTATTGTTTCAGTTTGGAGTTTTGCTTGAGCGAGATTTAAGGGCACATTTAAGATACCTGTTTATATATTTTGTTGGAGGTTTACTCACTTCTGCTTTGAGTCTGTATTATATCAAAGAGATTGATCCTGGTATCAATCTAGTCGGTGCTTCTGGGGCATTGTCAGTACTGTTTGGTTGGTTTGCTTTAAAGGATCCAAGTTTAAGAAAAGGTTTGATTATATCAATATTGCTGATCTCTTTTGTGCCACTACTTATGGGTATGCAAATCGCTTGGTTTGCACATCTTATAGGCTTTGGTATTGGTTGGGTTATGGGATATTTTATTTAAGGAGAGGAAATGAGTGAGAGAAGTTTAGAAGATTTGTTGCTGTTAGCTGCACAGGAGTCTGAGTATAGAGATGCTTTTTATCAAAAGTTACTACAAAGTGATCTATTTGTACTTGGTGGAGAGGGTGCAAACGAAGGTGAAAATGTAGAAGAAGAGTTGAGTTTGCAAGAGTGGGTTAGTGATGAGGGAGAGAGAGCTATACCATTTTTTACTACATATAAACACCTAGAGAAAGCTGTGGGTGATGGTGCAGTCTATCTGGAGATAAATGGTGCTGTTTTATTGGCTTCTACTGTGGGTAACAATATGATCATGAATCCTGGATTTGAAGCTTCAAAGATGTTCTATCCTGATGAAATAGAGATGATTCTCACAACAGAATTTGATGTCGATGACGAGGATGGTGCGGAGTTTTCTGAAGATATAGCCATCAGACCAATAACAAATAAAAGATCAGTTGAGATGTTAAAAACTCTAAAATCATACTTTGCTACGACACCTGGAATCGTAAGAGCTTATGTGGCAGCTATGAATGAGAAAGAGAATGATGATGAATCGCATTTGGTTATAGGTGTAGATACAGATGACGATGTGGAGTGGGATCCTCTCTTTCGTGATATGATGGCGATAATCTTGGAAAAATCACCTGAAAAAGAGATCGTTGATCTGTTTAAACTAGATACTGCTCAAAAAGAGGGGATGAGTGCCTATTTCATCCATGAAATGAAGCCGTTTTATGTCAGAAAAAGCTAAGATTTTCTGACACTAAGTCCTGCTACGACTATCAAAAGAATACCTACAAGTGTCATAAGATCAGGTATATCATCTCCTAACAATACTCCAAACAGAAGTGAAAAGGGGATGATAATATAACTTACAATACCCACTATCCCTGCCTTACCACTGCTATATGCCTTGGTCAAAAGCCATTGTGATGCTGTCGCTGTTACAGCCATGAGTATCAAAAGAAGCCAGTTATTTAAAGTAGATGGCAGGATGAAAGGTGATAGTAGAAATTCAAGCTGTTTTGGAGCATAAAAGTGTGCTATGAAAAAAAGAAATATGGGGATAACCACACCTGTTCCCATAAATGATAGCACTATAACTCTTGAGTCGTAAATATCTTTGATCTTCCCAATCGTAGTATATGCAGCAGCGGCTAAAAAACCACCAATAAGACCAAGAAGATGAGGTAAACCTATCTCTATCCCAAAAGGTTTGGTTATCAAAACCACTCCAAAAAATCCTGCAAATAGAGCAAAAATTGCTTTTAGATCAAGCTTCTCACCAAGTAGGAAAAATGCCAAAATAGCGACGAACAAAGGTGAAGTTTTATTTAAGGTGACAGCTTCAGCCAAAGGGATCGTCGTGATAGTATAGAAAAACAGAAGCATAGCAGTAAAGCCAAAGAATCCTCGTAAGAGAAGTAGTTTTAACTGACCTCCTGGATGTATGCTTGGGGTATGTTTGAGTGTATAGAGGATTAGCATCACACCGATTAAGTTTCGAAAAAATACGATCTCTAAAGCACTAAGATCTTCACCTAGTATCTTGGCGATGGCACCGTTGATAGATGAGAGAAGTGCAGAAAAAAATATATATACTGCACCTTTGTTTAACCCCTCAAACACTCAATACGACTTTTAAAAACCAAATGTTATAAGCAGTGCACCATCGTCTATATAGACATTTTTGATAAATTTGTTTTGTAGTTTTGATCTATCTAGCTGATATATAGGGTGTGTTTCAAAGATCTGATCTATTTGTGGTTGGAGTGCATCTACGATGGGCTTTTTTACAAAATCAAACAGATCAACTCCGTTAAACTGCATCTTTTCAATCTTTGGTCTTTTAAGATATATAGCTCCACTTTGACCATCAAAGTATGGTGAACCAGATATATACAGTGAACCTTTTTGAGTAGGAAGATTGTCATTTTGGTAAGTGATAGCAGTTCCTGTAGTGAGTCTGTTGCTACCTTTTTTTAAGATAGCTTTGGGGTTAGAAAGCTCGATACTTCCATATTGAAGGTTTGAGATGATTGGAAAAAGATCTTGAAGTCTTGAGTTTAGCTCATTTGCCGAAACTCTCAGTGTGAGACCATCATATGAGATCTTCTCAATATTTGAGATATTTCCCATGCAACCGCTCATCGAAAAAGAGAATAAACCCACCGCAATAGAAACAAAAATCGCTACTTTTTTCATACTAAACCTCCCCATAAATGTTACTTTTATTATAGTCAAACTAATCTTTAATTAAAAATATCAATAAATTATCATTTTTTTCTTGACATTTTTAAAAATTTGTTATATAATACCGGCTCTTTTTAAGAAATGTTCCGGATTAGCTCAGCGGTAGAGTAGGTGACTGTTAATCACTTGGTCGCTG
>CAZYJF010000120.1:0-4687 GCA_964647715.1 uncultured Sulfurospirillum sp.
GGGAAGAGTACATAATCTCTATGAACTACCATATACTTATGCTCAGGAGTAAAGGTCTCTTTTAGCACCTTTTTAAAGTACTCAGGAGTGATACTCTCTAATAACTGATATGGAGTTTTGCTTTGATTAGGGAAAAATCTTTTATAGTAGATGTAATTATCCACACTATCCATCAGTGAATATACATCATGTTCGACGGCATCATATTTGTTTTTTCTCTGTTTTAGTGCAGCTTCTATGATAGTGTCATTGATATCTCCTTGGCTCTCTTTTTCTATCCAACTTTGTGCAGTTTTGATATGCTTGTCAAATGAAGAGTGAGGGGCATTGAAACTAAGTTGTGCGATTGCAGCATTTCTGTACTCTTGCACATATCCACTCACACCATAAGCTTGACCTTTTTTGTTCCTAAACTCTTTTAAAAGTCTATCAGCAAGTGATTCCATATAAGCTTTAAGAGCTATCACCTTCTTTGGATCATCTTGTATGAGCTTTGCACCCATTCTAACCCTTGCATCATTATCCATACCGCCTCTATATCTGATATAAGGCTTGTCATTTAGCTTTGCATCTTTAAAAAGAGGCTTTTTGACACTTTTGCCATCTCGTTTGGCTACAGTTGCAAAAGTTTCGTTGATGAGTTTTTTCATCTTCTCTTTGTCAAATTTACCGACGATTTTTAACTTCATATTTGATGGATAGTAGTAGTCGTGGTAGTGATCCATCACCTCTTTGAGTGTGAACTTTTTATTGTTTAATTTATATGTCAATCTTGATTGGTATTTTATCTTCTCTTTATCAAAGTCGATACCAAAATCTCTCCTATAGACATCATCAGAAGGTGGAAATATCTTTCTTAAGAGATCACTGTTTCTAAAGAACTTCCCGATATCAGGCAGAACATAATCAAGCCAGTTTGGCTCACCGATCTCTAGCTGTAAAGCTCCCTTTTCTATCTTCAAGTCCTCATCAGTGACATTTTTATCAAAAAGCATTTTATAAAAAGTCTTAGTGATCCAGTAGGCATTTTCAGGATTTATCGTAGTGACATACTCTGTCTTATAGTAAGAAGTATAGCCATTTACATCAGTAGCACCCTTATCTTTTATGATATTGTAGTAATCTTTTCCATCAACCCTTTGATCTCTAAAGACTATATGCTCAACCAAGTGCGACAAACCTGCTGTCTTTTTTGTTTCAGCTTTCATACCTACCTTAACCTCAGCAGTAATGGAGACATTTTTTGACTTTGGATCAGCTAAAAGGTAGATTTGCATTCCATTTGGAAGTGTGTAGTGATCTAAGTCTTTATAAGGATCATCTGCTTGTAAAAAGCTAAAACTCAACAAAAGTGCCAGAAATATTTTTATCAACTCTTACTTCCTCTCCAAGATAAAAACAAGATGATAGCAACACCTAGATCAATCATCACATCAGCAAAGTTAAAAATCCCCGGAAAATCAAACCCACAGTGCCAGTGAAAATAATCAACCACACCAGGGTGTCTAAAACGATCTACTATATTGCTAATACCTCCACCGATAACCAGTCCTAAAGGAAGTGCATATTTTTGAAGGATATGTTTGTTTGACAGGACATAGGCGGAGACGATAAAGATCAGAGCGATTTGGATAAACTTTAGCCACTTACCCAAAAATGCAAACATAGAAAAAGCAACCCCGTCATTATAGACTAGTGCCAAAGTGACACACTCATGATCAAATCTATAACCGGTCAAAAAGACGATCTTTAAGATTTGATCTACCAAGATCACAGACATGATTGCTGTGAAGAAATAGATGATACTTTTAGCCATTTAACCTCTTAGTAAAAAATTCTAATAACTCGTTCATTTTATCGTGAACTCCTTTAGAATCTTTACCTTCAAGTAAAACTCTTAATAGATTTTCTGTTCCTGAGTATCTAATAAGTGGTCTATACCCCTCATCTTCGAGTCTTTTGACAAGTTCAGTATAACCCTCTAGTTCATCAAGTGGAATCTTCTTCTTGATCTTGATATTCTCTAAAACTTGAGGATATAGCTCAAATGGATTTAAAACTTCACTAGCTTTCTTCTTCTTTCTAAGTATATAAGCTACTACTTGAAGAGCAGCAGCTAGTGCATCTCCTGTCTTTGCATAATCACTTAGGATGATATGACCACTTTGTTCACCACCAAGGCTAAGTCCCTCTTTTTGCATCGTTTCAAGTACAAACTTATCACCAACATTGCATCTAAAAAGCTCAATCTCTTCACTATCAAGATAATCTTTTAAACCTTGATTGCTCATAACAGTCGCAACAACCCCTTTGTTTGTAAGGGCATCTTGCTCTTTTAAGTGCTTTGCTAAAACTCCTATTAGCTTATCTCCGTGAACTATCTCTCCCATCTCATCTACAACTACTATCCTATCAGCATCACCATCAAAAGCAAAACCGATATCAGCTCTTAGCTTTCTAACCTCTTCTCCAAGTTTTTGAGGGTGCAAAGCTCCACAGCTTTCGTTGATATTTCGTCCGTTTGGATTGTCATTTAGAGTTACTACATCTGCACCAAGTTCATTAAATACGGTAGGTGCTACTTTGTAAGCTGCTCCATTTGCTACATCTAAAACCACTCTTAGATCATTTAGAGTCATCGATTTTGGCATAGAGTTTTTGATATGTACGATATATCTTCCTATGACATCATCTATTCTTTTTGACTGTCCTATGTTCATATTTTTTGCTTGATGTTCATTGATAAGATCATCATTAAAGTAGATCTTTTCTATTTCCTCTTCTACCTTCTCTCCAAGCTTATTACCCCTTTTGTCAAAAAACTTTATACCGTTATCTTGATAGGCATTGTGAGAAGCTGAGATCATAATTCCCGCATCACATCTAAGATCCTCAGTCAAAAAAGCGATTGCCGGTGTTGGCATGGGACCAATCTGTCTTACATCATATCCCACAGCAGTAAGACCTGAAACGATAGCATTTTCTATCATATAACCACTTCTTCTTGTATCTTTGCCGACTAATATTTTGTTTGTTACAGAGTACTTCCTAAAATATATCCCAGCAGCCATAGCAAGTCTCATAGCTACCATCGCAGTAAGTTTCTCTCCAGCCATTCCTCTGACGCCATCAGTACCAAAAAGTTTCATTTTTCACCCTTAAAATCTTTAAATTCTTCGTATTTTAACATAAAAGTATTATCGGTTTTAAGATAAAAATCTTTATTCAAAGAGATATTTTGGATAAAACTTTGCTAAAATTAAGAACATTTTTATTTTTTATTAGATAAAATCGCTCACTAAAATTCCAAGAAGGATACCATAATGGCAAATCACAAGTCAGCTCTAAAGAGAGTAAGACAGACAATTAAAAGAACTGAGAGAAACAGATTTTACAGAACAAGAATCAAAAACATCACAAGAGCTGTTCATGAAGCAGTTGATGCAAAAGATTACGACAAAGCGATGGAAGCTTTAAAAGTGGCAAACAAAAAATTCCACTCTTATGTAAGCAAGGGTGTTTTAAAGAAAAATACAGCCGCTAGAAAAGTTAGTCGTCTAAATAAAATGGTAAAATCTATCAGCAAAGCTGCATAAGCAGCCTTGCAACCCATAACATATGCTTAAATCAAAACTCCAACCATTCCTAGATCGTTATGAAGAGATAACAAATCTTCTTTCATCTCCTGATATCACTTCAGACATCAAAAAGATGACAGAACTCTCAAGAGAACAAAAAAATATCGAACCTATCAAAGAAAAAGCTCAAGAGTATCTTCAAGTATGTCAAGATATAGAAGAGAATAAAGAGATGCTTGAAGATAAAGAGCTTGGTGAGTTGGCAAAAGAGGAGTTAAAAGAGCTCGAACCTAAAAAAGTAGAGCTTGAAGAAGAGATCAAAATCCTCATGCTTCCTCGTGATCCAAATGATGATAGAAACATCTATCTTGAGATGAGAGCAGGAACAGGTGGTGATGAAGCTGCTTTGTTTGTAGGTGATCTCTTTAAAGCCTATGTCAGATATGCTGAAAATCAGGGCTGGAAAGTGGAAATAGTAAGCTCATCTGAGGGAACGGTTGATGGTTACAAAGAGATGATAGCCTTGATTAAAGGTGAGGGTGCATACTCTAAGCTAAAGCATGAGGGTGGAACTCACAGGGTCCAAAGAGTCCCAGCAACTGAATCACAAGGTAGAGTGCACACATCAGCTATCACAGTCGCTGTGATGCCAGAAGTCGATGATGTGGAGATTGAGATCAATGAAAATGATCTAAAAATCGATGTGATGAGAAGTAGCGGATGTGGTGGTCAATCGGTAAATACCACAGATAGTGCCGTTCGTATCACTCACCTTCCTACGGGAATCGTCGTAACCAACCAAGATCAAAAGTCCCAACACAAAAACAAAGACAAAGCGATGAAAGTTCTAAAAGCAAGACTCTACGATCTAGAGCTTCAAAAACAGCAAGAAGAAGCAGGAGCCGATAGAAAATCTCAAGTCGGTACTGGTGATAGAAGTGGAAGAATTAGAACTTACAACTATCCTCAAAACAGAATAACAGATCACAGAATCAACCTGACTCTTTATAGACTAGATGCGATTATGGAGGGAGGACTTTTTGATGAGATCATCGATCCTCTTATCCAACACTACCAAACCGAGCAGATGAAAGAGGCTGGGCTTTAAA
>CAZYJF010000121.1:0-2359 GCA_964647715.1 uncultured Sulfurospirillum sp.
TCTCATCTTTTATCTCTTCTATATCAAGCATAAAGGTACCTTAGTGTCTATTTTAGAGAATTATATCATAAATACAAATAGCTGAAATCTACCCTACCCCTCCAAGCTCTTCGTCACAAGTTCATTGACCACTTTTGGATTTGCCTTACCTTGTGTTGCTTTTAGGACTTGGCCCACAAAAAAGCCGTGTAGTTTTTTGTTTCCTTCTTTGTATTTGGTGACATTTTCAGGATTTTTTGCTATCACTTCATCGATGATGGGTAAGATCACATCCGGATCGCTTATTTGCATCAATCCCCTACTCTCTACTATCTCTTTAGGATCAGCTCCATTTTGTGCCATCTGCTCAAAAACCTCTTTGGCGATCTTATTTGAGATAGTCTCATCATCAATCATCTTGACAAGACGAGCTATCTGGGATGGGTTAAACTTTAACTCTTTTATCTCTTTGTTTTTTAACTCTCTTGCGACTTCATTGGCTACGATATTGGCTAGGTTTATGGCACTATCGTTTTCCTTTAAAGCCTCTTCAAAAAAGTGTGATAGCTTAGCATCTCTAGCTAGTGTATTTGCTACCTCTTTGTTTAGCTTGTAACTTTTTGTGTACTTATCATATAGAGCTTGTTCTTCTTCATTCATAGGTGTTATCTCACCCTCTTTGTGGATCTGTTTCTCTTTGGGTTTTGAAGGTTTAGGAGTCTCTTTTTTCTTCTTTGCCCAAGAGTCTTTTAAAGAGACGATTTTATTAAAGACTGCTCTTTCATCTGTGAAGTCAACTGGATCTGCATAAAAATACCCCTCTCTTTCAAACTGATACCTAGAGTCTGGCTTTTGCATGATCACAGAAGGCTCAATGAGAGCATCTTTTATGATCTTTAAAGAGTTTGGATTTAGGTCTTCTATGCCTTGTGGATTTTCGACATTAAAGAGTCTGTCGTATAGTCTAAGCTCTACTTTTTTTGCACTCTTAGCCTCTACCCACTGAATAGCACTCTTTACCTTGATCCCACTTTTGTCTTCACCACTTTTGGAGTCTGGATGATACTCTGCTTTTATCTCTATGATATTTCCCTGCTCATCTTTTATCACCTCTTTACAGGTGATGATATAGGCATATTTTAGACGAACTGGTTGATTTGGTGTTAGACGGTAGTATCCCTTTGGAGGATTCTCGCTAAAATCATCATAATCGATATAGATTTCATTTGAAAATGGTAAATCTCTTGAACCCTCTTTTGGCACATCGTGAGGATAGTAAGGAGCCTCTATCTCTTCACTGCCCTCATAGTTTATAATCGTTACTTTAAGAGGATTTTTCACACACATCACACGAGGTACCTTTAGGTTTAGATCATCTCTGATGCAAAACTCAAGTTGAGAGACATCCACAACGGAGTTTGCCTTGGCAATTCCTATCTGATCGCAAAAATTTAGTATCGATTCAGGAGTGTATCCTCTTCTTCTAAGTCCTGCGATTGTTGGCATCCTTGGATCATCCCAACCATTTACAAGATTTTTCTCTACAAGCTCCAAAAGCTTTCTCTTACTCATAACGGTATAGTTGATATTTAGCCTTGCAAACTCATGCTGATAAGGTCTTGGAGGCTTTAACTCCAATGTATCTAAAACCCAGTCATAGATCTCACGATTGTTCTCAAACTCCAGTGTACAAAATGAGTGAGTAACACCCTCGATATAATCAGACAGACAGTGAGCAAAGTCATACATCGGATAGATAGCCCACTTATCTCCAGCTCTATAGTGGTGTGCATGACGGATTCTATAAAGCAGAGGATCTCTCATCTTCATATTTGGCGAACTCATATCGATCTTAGCTCTTAGGACATGCTCTCCCTCTTTGAACTCGCCATTTTTCATCCTCTCCAAGAGATCTAAATTCTCCTCGACTGATCTGTTTGCAAACTCACTTCTTTTACCAGGAGTCGTTACGGTTCCTCTATACTCCCTCATCTGATCCTCATCCAAAGAATCGACATAGGCTTTGCCCATCTTGATAAGTGTGATAGCATACTCATAAAGCTTATCGAAGTAATCAGATGTGTATCTGATATCTCCATCCCATTTGAAACCAAGCCATGTAACTGCATCTTTTAGAGCCTCTACATACTTTGGATCCTCTGTTGTGGGATTGGTGTCATCCATCCTTAGATTACAGCGACCGTTGTAGTCTTTAGCGATACCAAAGTTGATAGTTATCGATTTGGCATGACCGATATGTGGAAAACCGTTTGGTTCAGGAGGAAACCTAGTTACTACCTCTTTATATTTCCCACTCATAAGATCATCTTCTACGATCCTTCGTAAAAAGTCCTTTTTTTTGCCCATTATGAAACCTTTG
>CAZYJF010000121.1:2459-4622 GCA_964647715.1 uncultured Sulfurospirillum sp.
ACAAAATTTGCCGATATTAGTTTATATTATGTTAAAATATCAAAAACTATGCAAGGAGAGATGATGAATCAAGAGATCTACTACCCAAATCCGGAGTTTGCCAAAGATGCGAGAATTAACTCAATGGAGCAGTACCACAAGCTGATGGATGAAGCAAAGAGCGATTATGAGGGATACTGGAAGAAGTTTGCCGATGAGAAGATCGATTGGTATGAGGGGTATGACAAAGTCTTGGATGAGAGCGATGCACCCTTTTACAAGTGGTTTACAAATGGAAAGCTAAATGTATCAAATCAATGTATCGACAGGCACTTGGAAAAAAGAGCAGATCAAACTGCCATACTCTTTGAGGGAGATAAAGGGGATGTGGAGCATATCACATACAAGCAACTAAGCCAACGAGTAAACAAACTTGCGAACCTTTTAAAAGAGAAGTTTGGTATCAAAAAGGGAGATAGAGTAGTCTTATATATGCCTATGATCCCTGAAGCTGCTTATGCGATGCTTGCATGTGCTAGGATTGGAGCGATTCACTCTATCGTATTTGGAGGATTTAGTGCAGAGGCTTTGAAAGATAGGATAGAAGATGCAAAGGCAAAGCTTGTCATCACAGCTGATGGAGCATTTAGAAAAGGAAAACCCTATCTTCTTAAACCCGTAGTAGATGATGCCTTAAAAGGTGGCATAGATAGTGTTGAAGCTGTTTTGGTAGTCCAAAGAAACTTTGAAGAGTTAGAGTGGGTAGAGGGGCGAGATCACAACTACAATGAGCTTATAGATAGTTACAGCGATGAGTGTGAAGCAGAGCCGATGGATAGTGAAGATCCTCTCTTTTTGCTCTATACTTCAGGGAGTACTGGAAAGCCAAAGGGAGTTCAGCACTCAAGTGCCGGTTATATACTTTGGGCACAGATGACTATGGAGTGGGTATTTGATCTAAGAGATGGCGATGTCTTTTGGTGTACAGCGGATATTGGCTGGATCACAGGACATACATATATCGTATATGGACCGCTGGCTGCTGGAACTACGACAGTGATGTTTGAGGGAGTGGTAACTTATCCAGATGCTGGAAGAGCTTGGAAGATGATTGAAGATCATAAAATCACACAGTTTTATACTGCTCCAACTGCCATCAGACTACTTCACAAGATGGGTGAGGATGAGCCTAAAAAGTATGATCTTTCCAAAATCAGAGTACTTGGAACGGTTGGAGAGCCTATCGATCCTCCTGCTTGGAAATGGTATTATGAGGTAGTAGGTAATAAAAAGGCATCAATTGTGGATACTTGGTGGCAGACAGAGACGGGCGGGCATATGATAAGCCCACTTCCCGGAGCCACACCGATAAAACCAGGATGTGCTACATTCCCACTTCCTGGGATCATGGCTGAAGTGATTGAGCAAGACGGTACTCCAACTCCTGTGGGAGAGAAGGGATTTTTGTGTATCACAAAACCTTGGCCTAGTATGATTAGAACGATTTGGGGTGATCCTGAGAGATTTAAAAAATCATACTTTGGAGATTGCAAAAAGGATGGAAAACCAGTCTATTTCTCAGGAGATGGAGCGATGATCGATGAAGATGGATATATCACCATAACTGGTAGAACTGATGATGTCATCAATGTATCAGGTCACAGGATAGGAACTGCCGAGATAGAATCGGCGATTAAAAAGATAGACTCAATAGCAGTTTCAGCAGTAGTTGGGAAACCTCACGATATCAAAGGTGAGGGAATATTTGCCTATATCGTCTTAAAAGATCCAAATGCAGATCAAGAGGAGATGAAAATCAATATCAACCAAACTCTAAAAAGCGAGATCGGAGCAATCGCTCTATGTGATGAGATAGTATTCGTTCCAGATGTTCCAAAGACAAGAAGCGGAAAGATCATGAGAAGAATCCTAAGATCAATAGCAAAAGGTGAAGCTATCACACAAGATACTTCAACACTTGAAGATCCTTCGATTGTTCCTACGATTGAGGGGATTGTTAGGGGGTAAATCCCCTTATCCAATCCTTTTTGCCAAAATAGCCTCTTTTTTCATACGAAAGATTTCACTTGATTCATTCCAAAATTCCTTATACTCCAAGATTTCAAAACCTTTAAAGATCTCTTTTAACTCATCTTTTTTCAAAAGAAAGTTTGGATTTGAACT
>CAZYJF010000122.1:0-4574 GCA_964647715.1 uncultured Sulfurospirillum sp.
TTTATTGTTTGCTCTAAAACTGATATTTCCTCTTCCATTGATATCCATAAAAAAATCAAAATCATCATTTCTTACCAAAAAATCGTTACCTATGATAGATACATTCCCTATGGAGTATGTCAAAAGCCCTTTATATTTGTCATAGTAGATGGTAAATTCATCTTTTTTCTGACTCAACAAATCAACTATAAAATCTGAAATCAAATTATCAAGAGTATCATCACATTTATCTGTAAAAAAACTCTTTTTGATTGAGTGGATGGCATTGTCCAACTCTATATTTGGATTATTCTTACCCATATACTTCATAGCTTCATTTAATAAGAAAAATATATAACGGCTATTTTCATCACCAAACATCACCCTGTTTATCTCTCTTGAGCTTGATACGATCTTCATAAAGACCTTCCCAAGCTCAAATTCATCCCTATCTTTTAGCCATATATCTATCGCATTTACCACATCTACATACTCTTTTAAATCCCCTATATCACAAGATTTCTCTAAAAACCAATCATATGTGATCTTTGTAGCACAGCGATTAACATCAAGATGATACCAATCAAACTCATTGGCACAATCAATCCCAGTTTTGTGATGATCTAACAATAAAAGCTCTACATCTACACTCGTATCCTCTGCTTTCTTAAGCAGATACTTAGCATCACTCATAGTGAGATTTAAATCCGTAATAAGAAGGAGATTCTCCTTAGCTCCAAGACGGTTAATATCATCTATCATCTGATCTAATCGTACTCTAATCTCACTACCATAGTTAGAGTTATAAAAGCTAATATCCTCAAAACATCTCTTTGTAATCAATTGACAACTATACCCATCTAAATCCGTATGTGAAAGATGAAAAACCTTTTTAGCCATCATAACTCCTCTATCTCAATATTTGCCAATACTTCAAACTTTGCATTTGAATCTATTTCAGCATGCGAAAGCACTACCACATCTAAACCAAATTTTTTAAAAATATCAGCTAACGATTTTCTAAGCAACGGATCTACTATCAAAACAACAGGTGCTATCCCACGACCCAAGATCTCAGTTGCTGTATTGCTCACCTTCTCCACAAGCGAATTGATTTGAGCTATACTCAAAACCAAATCCTTCATCCCATCCCCCTTATCCTTTAAGTGCTCCAAGAGTTTTTGCTCAGTAGAAGTAGCAAATGTCACAAGTTTTAATAAACCATCATCATCACTGTAAAGCTTTGTTATTGTTCTAGCAAGTCGTGATCTTACCTGCTCTACTATGATCTCACTGTTTTTTGTCACCTCTGCCACATCTGCGATAGTTTCAAGTATCGTAATCATATCTTTTATAGGGATCTTCTCAGCCAATAGTGCTTTTAAGACCTTTTGCACCAAGCCCACAGTCGCTACTCTCATACAATCTTCTACGACTACTGGATAATCCTCTTTGACATTGTCTATCAACTTTTGTACATCCTGTCTAGTTAAAAGTTCAGGTGCATACTCTTTGATAAGTTCACTAAGATGAGTTGATATCACAGTAGAAGGATCAACCACAGTGTAACCTCTCATAATAGCTTCATCTTTTAAAGACTCATCAATCCAAATAGCATCCAAGCCAAAAGCAGGTTCTTTTGTAGGTATCCCATCTAACTTCTCACTAACAAGTCCTGAGTCCATAGCCATAATCTTTTCAGGATAAACCTCACCACTACCAACTTCAACACCCTTTAAAAGAAGTTGATACTCATTTGCTCCTAAGTGTAAATTATCTCTAATCCTCACCTGCGGGATCAAAAATCCAAAATCAGTAGCTATTTTTCTTCTCATACTCCTAATACGATCTAACAAATCACCATCAAGTGCAGGATCAGCCAACTTGATAAGAGCATAACCCAAATCCAACTCCAAGACTTCCTGTTTTAAGATATCATCGAGTGCTTTATTTTCCTCTTCTTTGAGCTCTTCAGGAGATTTTTTCTCTAAAGTTGCCGCTTGAGACTTTTCATCTTCCGCATCTTCACCGAGCTCTTCTTTTCCTCTGCCACTCTCATCTGCCTTCATAGCCATATAACCAAGTGACAAAAATACTAAACCAACAAAAGCCAACGACAAAGTAGGAAGCCCAGGGACTGAAGCAAATAAAAGCAGTATAAATCCCACGATAAAAAGTGTCTTGTATTGGGCAAAGAGTTGAGCCATTGCATCATCACTAAAACTGCTTCCATCTTTGCTAGCTCTTGTGATGATGATACCAGTAGCAGTAGAGAGTATTAGAGCTGGTATCTGCCCTACCAATCCATCCCCAATAGTAAGGATCGTAAAAGTCTCGGCCGAATCAGCAGCACTCATATCAAACTGGAACATACCTATCATAAATCCACCAACTATATTGATGATAGTGATGATGATTCCAGCAACCGCGTCACCCTTTACAAACTTACTACTACCATCCATAGCTCCATAGAAATTCGCCTCTTGAATGATAGCTTCTCTTCTTTTTCTAGCAGTCTGTTCATCTATAAGTCCAGCATTTAGATCAGCATCAATAGCCATCTGCTTTCCAGGCATCGCATCTAGGGTAAATCTAGCAGCTACTTCAGCAACCCTAGTTGATCCCTTTGTAATAACCATAAAATTGATTAAAACCAAGATCAAAAACACGATAATACCTATCACATAATTTCCACCTACTACAAATTGCCCAAAAGATGTGATGATATCACTAACAGCCTCAGGACCTTCATGTCCATGAGAGAGGATCATACGGGTAGTTGCGATATTCAAAGCCAAACGATATAGAGTGATAATCAATATAAGAGTAGGAAAAGTAGTAAGATCAGTAGGTTTTGGAATATAAAGACTAATCATGATAATCAAAACTGATATTGCGATAGATATAGTCAAAAACAGATCCAAAACAGCACTTGGAAGTGGAACGATAATAATAGCAATAATAGCAATGATAAAAAATACAAGCGTCAAATCTTTGGATTTGCCAAGCTCTTTTAAAATCCTGTTTGTATTAAATTTAGCTTGTCTTTCCCTTGCTTTTGCCAAAATCTTTCCTAAAGCTTAGAGAATTTCATCAAGTGTCATACCCTCTAAAAAATCATCAATCTTAGTTTGAAATCTATTTAAAAAAGGCCAAATCATACAAAAATCACCCTTCCCTGATGGGCAAGCAGCAGTCGATGATGAGCACTCAAAGACATTTATAGGCTTCTTCTCTGCTGATTCAATCACGGCTCTGATACTGATCTTCTCTGGAGCTTTATTGAGTGCAAATCCACCCTTTGCACCCTTGTAAGATACTAGGATTTCATCACGAGCGAGTGATTGTAAAATTTTTGCCAAAAAACTCCTAGATATTCCTAAATTCCTAGAGAGTGTATCGACATCTGTTTGAGTATTCGATCTAGCTATCAAGATCAATGACAATAGTGCATACTCGCTTGCTTTAGTTAATAACATCTTTTCCTAATCTTTATCTTAGTCTTCTTAGATTTTACCTAAACTTCTTTATATTAAGAAGAAGATATAAGAAAAAAATAGATATTTTTCATTAAAAAATTAAAATAATTTATTTTTTTGCCGATATAGAGATACAATACATAGAAACTTTTAGTTTAGTTTTAATATAATATTTGAAAATTAGTTATTAAAACTAACTTTAGTTTAATGTATCTAATAAAAATAATTGAAGGAGTTTAAATGAAAATTTTTACTAAAAGTGTTCTTGTCTCATTGATCGCATCTGCGTTTATCGCTACTACTGCAAATGCTGGTTGGATGGTTGTAAATGATGACGGTTCTATGGTTCCATATACTGAAGATTGTTGTCATGTAAGTGTTAAACCAGTTAAAAGAGTAAGAAAAGCTAGAAAAAGCTACTGCAATACTTGTGATTATTCAATGTTTCCCGAAGCAGAAGTTATGCCTCTTGAACCAGGTGAGAGACTTCGTCCTGCAAGACTAGGTTTTTGCGGAAAATAACCCCTATCTCAATGGGGTTATTTCATTTAGTATTGTAACCTCAACCCTTCTGTTTTTTACTCTTCCCTCATGAGTGCTGTTTGATGCTATTGGATTGTTTTCTCCATACCCTTTTTTGGTGATCCTCATCTTCTCAATACCTTTTGCTTTTAAAATATTAGCAATTGAATCAGCTCTTCTTAGAGAAAGGTCAAGATTATAAGCCATACTTCCACTATTGTCACTATAAGACTCTATTAAGACCTTTCTATTTGGATGTTCTTTTAAAAAATCAACCAACTTATCTATATTTGCAATAGCATTGAGTAAGAGTTTTGAACCATCCTTTTCAAACATCAAATCACCAAAGGTAAATTTCAAACCTCTTCTTGTCATCTGTGGTTTTAAATCATCTACAATAGTATCAGATGCTTTAACTGCTTTTTTTTCAGCTTTTAATCTTTCAAGCTCTTTAGTCTTTTTGAGCAACTCCTCTTTTATCTTCTTGTTTTCCAAAATCAAGATATTTTTCTTATATTTTGCTATCTTTGCCCTGTTTTTAGCTATCTTTACCTCTTTTTCAAGCAGATATGCCAAATGATTTGCCTTTTTTAA
>CAZYJF010000123.1:0-4503 GCA_964647715.1 uncultured Sulfurospirillum sp.
TTAGTAGCCTCTTTTGCCTTTTGAGCTGTCTCTTTTACAGCATCTTTAGTAGCCTCAACAGCTGATCCTGCAGCCTCTTTTACTGCATCTTTTGTAGCCTCAACTGCAGAACCTGCTGCATCTTTTGCACTATCAACAGCATTGTTTGTAGCCTCTTTCAAGTTATCACCACAACCTACAAGTAGTGTAGCAACTATAAGTGAATATAAAAAATTCTTTTTCATTTTATTCCTTCTCCTAATTTTAATTTACGGGTACATTTTACACCCTTTTTGTTAAAAATAGCTTTTTTAAAAAAGTAACTTAGATTTTTTCTATTGGTTTAGGATTAACAAAAGGTTCATTTTTCAATATCTTCTCCCACATATCTGGGTCATGCCACTCTTTTTTTACCTGTGGACTAAACTCAATCTCTTCTAGTTTTATCTCACCCATTAGTTTGTTATAAGCATCCTCTCTAAAGCCCTCAGCATATCCAGTGTCTGTCTCATGCACCCTTATGGAGTGAAGCTTAACCTCTTTTTCACCATTTTGCATCTTAGTAAGACTAAGGAGTCTATCTATCATCACAAAAATAACTCTACTAAACTGCTCGGCTGATGGCGATACAGGAAGAATTACCCATCTAAGAGAGTGCTTTTTAATATCTTCTATATACTCTTTGTCATCTTGATTCCATAAAGTTGTAGCATGATCAAATGAATCGATTAAATCCTTGATATAAGTTTTGGTCAATCCAAAATCGTAAACCATCTGTCCGTTGTCAAGATAATTTGATTCAAAAAAGACCTCTATTTTGTATGAGTGTCCGTGCAGACTAAACTTGCATCTCTGACTCGTACAATGTCTTACGATATGTGCATTTTCAAACTTAAACAGTTTCCTAATAATCATCTTCCCTCCTCATTGCTCCATAATCTTATGTGCATTCTATCTACATAGTTGTATCCGTTTTTGATACAAAACTCTGCAACCTCTTTGTCATTTAGTGATAGCTCCTGTGAAGTGCTACCCATTGGCATACAGTATATAGGAGTATCTTTAAAATAAGATACTATTTCTCCTATTTCTTTAGTCGAAGTATCATTTTTGCTCAAGACAAATTTGAAAAATGATACTTTTGCATTTTGGGTGATTGCTTTGATAGCTTGAAGATTGACTCTTTTGCTCTTTGCTTCGCCACTGTTTTGTAACTTCACACTCATCGCAAAAACACAATTTTTATATACAGGATATTTTTTAAAATCTATCTTGATTGTGGCATTTGTCTCAAAGGTTATCCTAAAAGCTCTTTTTATGTAGTGATCTAGGAGCTTTAAAAGTGTAGGATTTTGGTAGTGCAATAGTGGTTCTCCTCCAGTTATCACAATATCTGGTTTAAAATCCAAATCTTTTATGTGTGACTCTACAAGCAATATAAGATCATCAACCCTCTTCCAATCTCTTCCAAATCTCTCCTCATGGACAGCCTTGATAGAATCACAGCCAATAATTCCTTCAAACTTCACACCAAAGCCTTTGCATCCTAGGTTACATCCTCCAAGACGGATAAACACTGAAGGAGCCCCAGCATACTTTCCTTCACCTTGAAATGAGTAAAAATGCTCTACAAGAGGGAGAGTCTCATCCTCCTGTTTCATAAAATGCCCTTGAAGAGCTTTCGTTGTCACTCTCATCCCATCTGTTTTTCTCTGGCTTATCTCTTAAGACCTGTCTTAGCACCTCTACAGCACCCTCTACATCTCCTTTTTGGACAGAGTCTTTGATACTCATCGCTTCATCAAAGTATAGACATGGGATCAAAAAACCCTCAGCTGTAAGTCTAATCCTGTTACAACTCTCACAAAAATCGTGCTTGTGAGGATCGATTAGCCCAAACTTATATCCATCTTCAAGCTCATAAGAAAAACTTGGACTGCTTCCTTCTCTTCCTATCTTTTTTATTTTATACTTTTGCTTGATCTTCTCTAATATCTCTTTGCCTAGAAGCCCTTTAATATCACTATTTGCCATGGCATTTTCCATATACTCGATAAATCTTATCTCGATACCTCTTTTTTTGGCGAAATCAAGAAGTTCTACTATCTCATCATCATTGATCCCTTTTAGTGGAACCATATTGATCTTTACTTTCAAGCCTACCTTTAAAGCTTCTTCAATACCTTCAAGTACATCTTTTAGTACATCTTTTTGGGCAATTTGTTGAGCGATGCTTGGTTTTAATGAATCAAGAGATATATTTAATCGTTTTAGTCCAGCATCTTTTAGACTCTTTGCGACACTTTTTAGAAGATATCCGTTTGTAGTAAGAGCTAGATCAACATCTTTGTTGTGATTGTAGATCATTGCTATAAACTTATCAAGATCAGATCTTAAGAGTGGCTCACCTCCTGTTATCCTAACCTTTGTGATCCCCTCATCCATAGCTGCTTTGATAAATAAAAAGAGCTCTTCAAAGCTTAACAGATTCTCTTTTGGTTTCCATGAGAAGGGCTTATCTGGCATACAGTATTGACAGCGAAAATTGCATCTTTCAGTTACCGAAACTCTTAAGTAGTTTACCTCTCGTCCATATCCATCTTTTAGCATAATTTTCCTAACCCATAAAAGTTTTTTTTTAAGTTGTCGATATTATATCAAAGAATTCTGCGATAAGGATGGATTATGAGTAAACCTATGCCTACAAACAAAGAGAGAGAAATGAATGTCGATGACTTTATTGTCTCTAAAACTGATCGTAAAGGCCATATCACATACTGTAATGATATTTTTATGAAGATGTCATCGATGAGTGAAGAAGAGCTTTTGGGTAAACCTCATAGTATCATCCGACATCCAGATATGCCAAAAGGAGTATTTAAACTTTTATGGGAGAATGTTCAAAATGCTAAGGAGATCTTTGCATATGTCAAAAATCTTTCAGCCGATGGATCTTACTACTGGGTCTATGCTAATGTAACTCCATCATATGATAAAGATAGAAATATCATAGGTTACTACTCAGTTAGAATCAAACCAAACCCAAAAGCTTTAGAGATAATCAAACCTATATATGAGCAGATGTTAAGTATAGAGAAAACTCAAGGGGTTGATGCATCAATTGAGTATCTAAATAGTCTAGTAAAAGAAGAAGGAGCAGCACACTATGATGAGTTTATTATCAAGATCCAAGAATAGTTCAAAAAATAATAAAACTACTAATGGGAAGAAATTAAGTGAACAAATAGAATTTGTAACCAAAAATGCAGCAGAGGGTTGCTTAGAAAGAAGAGTAACAAATATAAATCCGAATGATCCTTTAGCTCCTATCGCTCATAATATTAACAATATGCTAGATCAGATGGAAGCTGTACTGAGAGGTTCTAGTACTGCTATTAATGAAGCTAGTAAGGGTCATGATTATAGAAAAATATTTTGCCAAGGTTTAAAGGGTACATTTAAAAACAATTGTAATATGATTCAAGGTGCTGTCGAATCTATTACTAAAGCTAATCAAGAGCAATTGCGTTCTAATTTGGCACTTCAATTTGATGAGATAAGTGGTGGAATATCAAAATCTATGTCTATTATCCAAGAAGAGATAGCAAGTTCCATGAAGCAGATGCAAAGTGTATCGGCACTTTCTAGTGAGACTGCTTTAAAATCAGATGAAGCACTAAAAACGACAAATGAACTATCCTCAAAGTTAACTCATTTGATTGATCTTATCAATAATGTCACATCATCTATATCATCTTTGGCTGAAAGAACTGGTGAAATATCTGCTATCGTTGCACTGATCAAAGATATAGCAGATCAGACAAATCTACTAGCTTTAAATGCAGCTATTGAAGCGGCAAGAGCTGGTGAACATGGTAGGGGATTCGCCGTGGTAGCTGATGAAGTTAGACAACTAGCAGAGAGAACACAAAAAGCTACAAGTGAAATCTCTATCACTATACAGACACTCCAACAAGAGACAACTACGATCCAATCTGATGCAGAGGTGGTAAATGAGATAGCAAATTCTTCAACCCAGACTGTTGAAGACTTTCAAGCAACTCTTACCGACTTTAATACAAATGCAGCTCACGCGGCTAAGATCGCTGACAATACAAAAGAGAAGATCTTTATCACAACCACAAAAGCTGACCATATTGTATTTAAAGCTAGAGCTTATAATACTGCTCTTTATGAAGCAGGTACTGTTAGTCCTCAAGTAGATCATACTCAGTGTAGATTTGGAAAGTGGTACATAAATATCTCAGATGATAAGTACAAAAGATTAAAAAGTTATAAAGCTATTGAAAGTGTTCACAAAGATGTACATAAATATGCAAATGCCAATATTGATCTAACAAATAGTGAGCTATCTCCTAGTGTAGCAAATACTCTTGTAGAAAATTTCAAATATATGGAAAAGTCAAGCGATAAACTTTTTGATTTGTTGGATGAATTTCATGAAGAGCTTACAAGCTCAAAAGAGTCATAGTAGAAAAAAGTTCATGAGCATTTTTATCATGA
>CAZYJF010000124.1:0-4461 GCA_964647715.1 uncultured Sulfurospirillum sp.
CTAGATCAACTGACCTGATAAATTGAGAATCATTTTTTACGATTATTAGATCCTTTAATTTAATCGGTTGATATTTAAAGAGTTCATCTCTATCTTTATGCAAGTATGTAAAACTTCTTTTTATTCCATCTTTATATTCCTCTATGAGGAGGTTTGAAATATTTTTTCTTATGAAGTTTCTTTTTAGACTTAGATCATAATTGCTCTCATCGATAAAATATTTTATATCTTTACTATTTAGATACTCCAAGAGTTCATCTTTTGTACTATTTATGAGTGGTCTTAGAAGTCTATAAGATTCTCTTTCTTCGACCTCTTCAAATCCTAAGATCTCAACCAATCCTGCACCTTTCCCTACTTGCATCAAAAACCACTCCAATTTGTCATTTAACTGGTGGGCAGTTATTAGATTTTGGTAGTCAAACTCTTTGATTATTTTGGTAAAAAACTGATATCTTTCATCTCTAGCACTCTTTTCAAAATTTCCACTTTTTATCTTGCATCTATGAATATATATCTTTTTATTGTACTTTTTTGCTAGAGTTTTTGCATAATTTACTTCATCTTTAGAAGAATCTCTCATCCCATAATCAACGATAGCGATATCAAACTCTATATTTTCATCTACCAAAAGGAAAAAAAGAGCCGTAGAATCGACTCCTGCTGAAAAAGCTAATAGATTTTTCTTATTTTTTAACTCAATTTTTGATTCTTGACTAAGTAGCTGAGATGATTGTCGCAATTAAATTATCTCCTGCAATATCTGTGATCTTGGCTTTATAAGCTCCACCCACCTCTACATCACACTCACTCTCATTGATAAGTATCTCACCATCGATCTCTGGTGCCCAAAGAAGATCTCTTGCCCCATAGAAAAATTCACCCTCGCTACTTTGCGGATTTACCACGACCTCTCTAGTCTTTCCTATCAATTTCCTAAGGCTAGAATCTCTTTTTTCTTGAACAATTTCCTCTAAAATCTCAAATCTTTTATTGATGACACTTTTTGGGATTTTATTTTCCATATTATAAGCTTTTGTCTCACTCTCATCACTATACTCAAAGATATTTACCCTATCAAAATCACTCTCTTTTAGAAATTCAACCAACTCTTCAAAATCCTCATCCTCTTCCCCTGGATGTCCAACTATGATAGAAGTCCTAAGAAATGACTCTTTTGCACTTCTCATAAAATTTAGCTGTGATTTGATTACCTGCTGTCCCGCACCTCTTCTCATGATCTTTAGCATATTTTCACTGATGTGCTGTATAGGCATATCAAAGTAATTGTGAAATATATCTGACCTACTTATCTTCCCAAGCACTTCAAGACTAAGAGTACTCGGATACAGGTACAAAATCCTAGCACTTTTAACTCCTTCAATCTTATCAATCTCATCTATCAAATAACCCAATCCATCACTAATATCCAAATCCCTTAGATACGAACTACTATCTTGTGAAATGAAACTAAAATCATAAAAACCCTGATCTACGAGTGTTTTAACCTCTTCAACAACACTCTTTAACTCTCTTGATTGTAGTTTCCCTTTAAAGTGTGGTATAGCACAAAAAGAGCACTGCTGATTGCATCCCTCACTTAGTTTGATATAAGCATGAGCATTTGATCCGGTGATGATTCGTTTTTCACTTCCAATGAGGTAGGTTTTTGGGGAGAAGCGAGATTTTTTCTCACGAATTAACTCATCTATTTTGTCATAATCTCCCACTCCGGTAAAGATATCAACCTCTTTTAACTCACTCATAAGCTCCTCTTTATACCTCTGTGAAAGACATCCACTCATAACTAAAAGTGAGTCATCTTTTCTTTTAGAATGAAGCTCCATAATAGTTCCTATCGACTCCTCTTTTGCCGCATCTATAAAACCACAGGTGTTGACTATGATAACATCAGCACAGCTAGGATCATCAGTGATATGATAATCTTTTAAGCGACCTAGCATTACCTCCGAATCTATAAGGTTTTTGGTACAACCTAGACTCACTAAATGTAAATTTTTCTCTTTCATTTTTATACCCAAATATTATCTATCAATCTTGTCTTGCCTACCCATGCCGCTATCAAAATGATAGAGTTTTGGATCTGCACCTCTCTTAAGCTGTTGAAATCTCTATCTACTATCTCAATATACTCAAGTTTGCTTACATCTAGAACTTCTTGCATCTTTTTCTTTATCACTTTGACATCCCTCTCTCCTTGGATGATAAGTTTTGTTGCTAATTTTAGAGATTTAGAAAGTAAGAGAGCCTTTTGCCTCTCTTCAATGCTAAGATAGACATTTCTACTACTTAGTGCCAAACCATCCTCTTCTCTTACGATCTCACATGGGACGATATTCACCCTTAAAAATAGATCTCTTACCATCTTCTGTATTAGAAAGAGTTGTTGTGCATCTTTTTTGCCAAAATAGGCATTGCTTGGATTTGTAATATTTAAAAGTTTCAAAACGATTTGAAGCATCCCATCAAAATGCCCAGGACGAAAAAATCCCTCCAAGATATAGCCCTTGATCTTAGGTGCCAAAAATCTCATCTCATCTTCATTATAGATATCTTCTACACTTGGCATAAAGACAGCATCTACCCCTGCCATCTTGCAAATCTTTAGATCAGCCTCAATCTTTCTAGGATACTTATCCAAATCCTCACCCTCAAGAAATTGAGTAGGATTTACAAATATAGAAACGATTGTGTGGTCATTTTTTGCAACGGATTCTTTGATAAGTGATATGTGTCCATTGTGCAAAGCTCCCATCGTAGGGACAAAACCTACACTTCCTTTGAGCATATCTCTAAAGTTTATTAGATCAAGGGGATTGTTAAACTCTCTCATTTAATCTCTCTTTTGTATAATTGTATTTTAAACTCTCTTGTTTTGTATAGATCGTAGAAGCTCAGACCAACGGGAGGATTTGTCCTCGAAGAGCTATACAAAACAAGAGAGTTGATATTATTACATTTAAAATAAGAGAGTGGTAAAGTGGAACTATACGAATATAATGAAACAATCTCAAAACTAAAACAAAAAATAGAAAATATAAAAGGTATCGTTGATCCTGCCTCGCTAGAAAAACGACTTGAAGAGATCAATGAGATCGAAAGTGGTGCTGACTTTTGGTCTGATGCGAAAAATGCAGCCAAAATCTCACAAGAGAAAAACAAAATACTTTCAATTCTAAAAAAGTTCAACTCAGCCAACGATGCACTAGAAGATAATATCCAAATGTTTGAATTGGCAAATGAAGAAGGAGATAGCGAAACCTTAGAAGAGGTATTTAATGAAGTCGAAGATATAAAAAGACTCATCGACAAAGTAGAGGTAGAGATGATGCTAAGTGATGAGGATGATGGCAAAAATGCAATCGTCTCCATACACCCAGGAGCCGGCGGAACTGAGAGTAATGACTGGGCATATATGCTCTATCGAATGTATCTAAGATGGGCTGAGAGAGAAGGATATAAGGTAGAAGAGTTAGATTATCAAGCTGGAGATGAAGCTGGAATTAAAGATGTCAGTTTCATCATCAAAGGAGAGAATGCCTACGGATATATGAAAGCAGAAAATGGAATACACAGACTTGTGAGAATCTCTCCCTTTGACTCAAATGCTAGAAGACACACATCATTCGCCTCTGTGATGGTCTCTCCTGAAGTTGATGATGATATCGATATTGAGATAGAAGATAAAGATATCAGAGTAGATACTTATAGAGCAAGTGGAGCAGGGGGACAGCATGTAAACAAAACTGACTCAGCTATTAGAATCACTCATATCCCAACAGGAGTAGTAGTGCAGTGTCAAAATGACCGCTCTCAGCACAAAAATAGAGCAAATGCACTAAAAATGCTAAAATCAAGACTCTATGAACTGCGACTTGAAGAGCAAAAAGCCAAAGAAGCAGGAGTGCAAAAAGATGAAATAGGCTGGGGACATCAAATAAGAAGTTATGTCCTAGCTCCTTATCAACAGGTAAAAGATACTAGAAGCAATCAAGCATACTCTCAAGTTGATGCTATCTTAGACGGTGACATCACCAAGATAATGGAAGAGGTATTAGTAGCACTTCAAAAATCTAAAGAATCTTAATAATAGACTTAAGAATTAAAAATATTTAAATTTTTTTGAGATTTTAAGAGTAGATTTAGTTTCTTCTGTTAAACTATCTTACAGCTTGTCGATATAGTTATTGACAACATTAAATTATTTAAAAAAAGGGAAGATAAATGAAGAGTATTTTATTGGGATCGATTGTAGCAGCGGCTTTAATTTTTAGTGGATGTGGAAGTAGTTCTAAGCATAAAGATAGCAATACTACTGCTCAAGGAAATGGTAACCAAAACCAAGGTAATCAAGGTAATGGTGGAAATGATAACCAAAACCAAGGCGGTGGAGACAATAATCAAAGTCAAGGTGGAGGAGATAACAACCAAAGCCAAAGC
>CAZYJF010000125.1:0-4443 GCA_964647715.1 uncultured Sulfurospirillum sp.
AGGCATACCTTCTATATCCATCTTTTTTTGTAGTATCTGGCACTCTTCTTTGGTTTTTGAAGTGGTAAAGATAAGAGGTATGTTTTTGCTTTTTATTCTTTTAATCATCGGTAAAGCATCATCATAAGAGTAGTTATGATGATCTAAGAGAGTACCGTCAAGATCGGTGAAGATGATATAGCTCATCTTACCTTGCAAACTTTTTTTGAAGTATCACTTTGCCAAGCTCAACTCCTGGTTGGTCATAAGTATTGACATTTAAAAAGTGTCCTGTTAGTGAGGTAAGAAGCTCAAAATAGAAGATGAGATACCCTACACTTTTCTCACTCAATCTATCTATGCTGATTAGATCAAGTGGGATATTTTGCTCTAAAATCGCCTCTTTTGTAGAGTCGCACTGAGCATTGATAAGTTCGTTAAAAGTGTGGTTGTTGATAAAGTCTGTCTTTTTTAGATGAGGTAAACTAATATCAGGAATCAACAGATCATTTTCAAAGTTTTTAACCTTAACCATAGTCACACTCTTATCTCTTGGACCTTCTATGATAAGCTGTAAAAATGAGTGCTGATCTATTGAGCCTATGATTCCAATAGGTGTCAATCCTACATGATCTCCATCAAGGCTTATTTTACCCAAAGACTCACCCCAAAGCTGAACATACCATTGATTGAAATATTTAAATGCACTCGAATATGAAAACAGCACATTCATCGGTATCTCATCTTGGTTTTTGGCAAAAAAGTAAGCTTTTTTGATGATATCTGTCTCTTTTTTGGCAAAAAATGAGTCTCTAAGCCCTTTTGCTCCATCTAAAAGCTCTGCGATATCGTAGCCTAGAATTGCCAAGGGAAGTAATCCAACAGCACTTAAAACTGAAAACCTACCACCGACATTTGAAGGAAGATGAAAAGCTTTTAGTGAAAAGTCACTTGCAAATTGATCTAGTGGAGAGTTTGGATCTGTGATGATAATAAAGCTATCTTTGAACTCTTCATCCTCAAACTTGAGTCCAAATTTATCTATAAGATACTTAAATGATGAGGTAGTCTCTATCGTTCCGCCTGATTTGCTGATTACTATGAAAATGGAGTTATTGATCTTAACTCCTCTCATTGACTCTTCTATCTCATTTGGATCAACATTTTCAAGAAATATCAAATTTTTACTGTTTCTTCTTCTAAGTTTTTCTTCATCTCTTTTACTTGTAAGTGCTAATAATCCATCAATCGCTTTTGTCCCAAGTGATGATCCTCCAATTCCTAGAACAACAACATTTTCGATTACTTCTGAAGCCAAATTTTTCTCAAGAACAAAAGCTTCAATCTGGGCTACCAACTTATCATCATCAACAAGTTTGTAGTACCCTATTTCGCCACTCTCATATTCATCTTTGAGAGCAAGATATGCCTCATCAATCTGGCCTTTTTCAATCTCATCTTTATAATGGTTTTCAAACTCTAGCATCAACATTCCTTAAAAATCTTTAATCACTTTCGAAAATACTCTCTCTAGTGCTATAACTTCATCGACACCTACTCTCTCATTTATCGAGTGAATAGTGTCGTTTTTTACACCAAATTCGACCGTATCCACACCAAATTCACCAAAAAATCTAGCATCACTAGTTCCTCCGGCAGTAGATAACTTTGGTTTAATATCGACAATATCAAAAATAGCTTCACTCATCACTTTAACTACCTTTGAGTCTCTATCAGTAACAAACGGTTTGGCACTTTGATTTAAAGCAAGAGTATAATCCATCCCCTCAAAGTATCTATCTACAAAATTTTTCACATCTTCAAGAGTAGTTTTTGTAGAGTTTCTCACATTAAACATCATCTTTAAATTTGCCGGTGTGACATTTGTCACCTCCATACCAGCTCGTATATCAGTTACTACAAATTGACTAGGTTCAAAATTCTCATCCCCTTCATCAAGCAAAGCCCCAGCCATATGAGGAAGCACTTTGGATACGATGTGTATAGGATTTTTGGCTTTATTTGGGTATGCCGCATGTCCTTGAATACCCATCTTCTCAATCACTCCATTAATCGAGCCTCTTCGTCCTATCTTTATAGCATCTCCAAACTTCTCTTCACAAGTAGGCTCGGCAACTATCGCAAAATCTGGCAAAAAGTCTATCTTTTTAAGGTGTTCGAGCATCTTGATAGTGCCATCTTTTGCATCCCCCTCCTCATCGGAAGTAAGCAATAAAGAGAGTGTTCCATTAAAGCTTTTTGCATCATGAACTGCTTTTAAAAAAGCACTCAATCCACTCTTCATATCTTGAGTACCCCTAGCATAGATAAAACCATCTTTTTGGGTAGGAGTAAAAGGATCACTATCCCAGCCATCCCCAGGAGGTACCACATCAATATGACCAGCAAAACAGAGGTGTTCTCCCTCACCAAATTTTTTATAAAAAAATCGATTTTTCACACCATTTAAATCTAGCTTTATTACTTCAAAATCACTCAAATAATCTTCGATAAAAGCAAATGCACCCCCATCATCTGGAGTAATTGATCTAAAAGATAAAATCTTCTTAAAAAGTTCCAAGATATCCATTAGTGATGAGGATCCTCATAAAAGATATATGAAGTTGAGTAATCAGAAAACTCAAAATATACCCTCTTTTCACCCTTGTCTTCTTTGCCATTAAAATTCTCATCCAAAACTCCGTATCCATAACGGTAAGGACGACTATCATCGCCTTGAGTGCTGATAGCTGTGGTTAGTTTATCTATCTTGATAAACTTTTTTACAAGCTTATCACCTGCATAGACTTCAAGAACACCATTTGTCCCTGTCCAGTTTTGTATCGCTCTACCTAGTTTGTTTTGAGTCTCTTGGGTACAAGAGCTTAAAAAAGCGACTAATACTATAGATATATAAAACGATTTTTTCATTGCATTTACTCCATAAAAATTAATTTTGACTAATTTTATCAAAACAATCCATTAAATGGAAATGAAGGTCCTGATAACTTTAAAAAAATTTCTTCAAATGTCGATGTATCTACAACATAGCAAAGAAAAAAAGAGGGAGTTTTAAAATATATGAAAACAAAATATCTACTATCAACACTGCTTATTGCATTACTTTACGGTTGTGGAGGTGGAGGAAGTGGTACTAGCACAACTACCGGTTCTAATGGAAAAAATATCACATCAAATAATGTAACTGATAAGAAAACAGATACAAAAAAACGAACATTCAGCCAAACTATAAAAACTGAAGGACCAGCAAAGAGTGTAGCTGTCAGTGATGAGGCGATGTTTGTAGCAGAGGGTAAAAATGGTGTAGAGATCATCAAGATCGGTTTTTCTGATAGTATTTCAAGCGAATTACTCTATAAGATAAAAGATATAGATGCCAAAAAAGTAACTCTCTCAAAAGATGGAACTACCTTGATGGTTGAAAGAGCTGACACAAAAGTCACCCTAGTTGATATTAGAGATTTAACAAGACCTAAGATCATAGGAGAAAAGCCAAAAATTTCATTGAACAATGATCTTACAAATAAAAACGGTACTTACAAATATGTAGCAAAAGGGAAAGATGGTATGGAGATATGGGATATATCAAATCCATCAAATCCAGAGCTAGTTTCAACTATGAAATCATCAAGTTGCTTTGATGTAGTGTTAATCGATGATGATGAAAAGGCTCTTATTGCAACAGGACCAGTTGGAATAAATCTTCTAAAGCTTGATAATCCTAAAGTTCCTAACTCTGTGGGCAACTATAGAATACCAGGAGCTAGTGCAGAAGGTCTCACACTAAATAGCACTAAAGATGTACTATTTGTAGCTACAGGTAAAAGTGGTATCATGGTATTTAATCTTGATATGCTACTTGATAAACTAGGATATTAAACTATCTAAGTTACACTTTTAAAGCTCTTGAAAGTGTAACTTCAAGCCCTCGTCAGTCATCACAAAACCACTAATTTGCAACTTTCCTTTATGAACTTGTTCATGGTGGTATTTACACAGTGGTATGAGGTTGTGTTTGTGATTTTTATGAAAGTGGGCTATTTTACCATCGCTATCGGCTAACTTTTGAGGAACTATATGATGTACTTCATCGACTGGCTCATCACATAGTGCACATTTGGTTAATATAAGATTTTTGTTGTATCTGCTTGTTTTTCTTTTTTTTAGTTGCTTTAATTCGCTGGATCTATCAAAAGAGTCTCTTATCTTGTAAGCATTTTGTAAAAACTCCTCATCCATATGAAGAGATTTGGCAAACTCAAGACCATAGAGGCTGTCTCCTTTGCCAAGCTGTAGGACTCTGTTGTAGATGAGTTTATCACTCTTGCTATCATACTTTACTCCAAGATGAAGCATAATCAAATTCTTTTGGTTTTGAAGTTCTTTGATGGATTCGAGTTGATGAAGATGAGTGGCGAAGATAAAGTGAGATCTTAGGCTCAA
>CAZYJF010000126.1:0-4438 GCA_964647715.1 uncultured Sulfurospirillum sp.
AAAGAGCTTTTCTGCCCTCTTTGCTACAGATACTTATATCACAGATACGATGTGGGAAACAATAAATAGTGATGAGAGTATTGATTCTTTAATTATCGATGTATCTTTTCCATCAAGATATGAAAAACTCTCTAAAGATAGTAAACACTTAACACCAAAACTACTTAAAGAGGAACTAAAAAAATCAAGAAGAGATTTTGATGTTTTTATCACTCACATAAAACCAGAGTTTAAAAAAGAGATTATCAAGGAATTAAAAGAGTATGAACTCTTAAATGGCAAAAGCAGAGTCTTAAATGATGGAGAATATCTAAAAAATTTCAATGAACTTGATATTGAGACTGATAAAAAAAGAGCAAGTTCAGATATCTTAAAAATACTCTCAAGAGAAAAAACCCTAGATAAAATCATGGATATCTCTACGGCTATCTCTAAAGAGAGTTCTTTAAATCAAATCTTAGAGATGATCTTAAAAGAGGCCATTTTATATACCAATTGCGAGGGTGGTACTATATATCTTGTAGATGAAGAGAAACTTGATTTTAAAATTCTAATAAACCACAAATTAAATATCTTTCTAACAAATCCAAAGCTTCCTCCTATAAATCTATATAATAACGGAAGTGAAAACTTAGAGAACATTTCAGCGATAGCAACACTAAAAAAGAGAATAATAAATATACCAGATATTTATATCTACAATATGGATGGTATCAGTTTTGAGGGAGTGAAGAAATTTGACAGGGCAAATGACTATAAAACTACTTCTATGTTAGTCATCCCTATGATCAATCAAGACGATGAAGTGATAGGTGTAATACAGCTTATAAATAAAAAAGACAAAGATAGCCAATATATTAGGTTTAATTCTGATGATACAAGAATGACAAGTATCTATGCAAATATGGCGGCAACTGCCATCACTAAAAATAAGCTAATATCCGATCTAGAAAATCTTTTTATATCATTTTTAGAAAGTATATCTGTAGCTATGAGTGCAAAATCACCATACGGTAATGATCATGTCTTCAAAGTGGTAGAGTTGATGAAAATAGTATCCCAAAAAATTGATGAAGATCAATGCTATTTCAAAGATATCAACTACACAAAAGAGCAGTTAAAAGAGCTAGAAATAGCAGCTTGGATGCATGATATCGGAAAAGTTTCAACTCCTGATTATCTTTTGGATAAAGCTACAAAATTACAAATGGTATATGATCGTATAGAAGAGATAAAGATACGATTTGCATATATAAAAGCACTTCTAAAATCGCAAATGTTAGAAAAGAAGATTGTTTTACTTGAGAACAAAGAGAGAAACAAAATAAAAGATCTTGAAGAAAACTACAACTTAGAAGCAGCTAAACTAGATGATGATCTAAAGTTTTTAGAATCTATCAACAAACAAGAAACCCCACTATCCAAAGATCAGATCCAAAGGATAGAAGAACTATCTAAAAAGAGATATACAGAAAATGGGGAAACTATGATGCTTCTCTTGGATGATGAGGTAGAAAATCTATCAATCAAAGCTGGAACTTTTACAGAAAAAGAGAGACAAAAGATGAATGAACATGCAAAAGTCTCCTTAGATATGATGAAAACTCTTACCTTTCCAAAACAGTTCTCTAGAGTTCAAGAGATAGCCTGTGCTCACCATGAAAAACTAAACGGTAAAGGTTATCCTCTTGGTTTAAAAGAAGAAGAGATCTCATTTGAAGGTAGATTGATGGCGATTATCGACATCTTCGAAGCATTGACAGCACATGATAGAGCATACAAAACTCCAAAAACTGTAGAACAGACACTAGAAATACTAGAAAATATGGCAAAAAGAGATGAGCTTGATGCTAAAATAGTCTCCTTTTTGAAAGAGACTAAGGCATACTCCTCATATGCCAAAAAATATCTATTAAAAGAGCAATATGAGGAGAAAATAGAGGCTTAAATACTACTTAGCAGAACTATTTTTATCACTATGCGAAAATAGTTTGTGGCTAAGTATCTCCTCCTTATCCCACTCTCTCATACCCCAAGAGTCTAAATCTTTTTGCAACTCATCCAAGCTCTTATCCTCATGACAAGCAAAACAGGCATTTGTTTTTGGTGGCATTCCAAATGCTTTGCTTTGAGCTGGTGAAGTAAAAGCAAACATATGTGATCTAACGGTAAGTGGTGATTTACCGGTGTGTTTTCCAGTCTTTGGCATATGGCACTCTATGCAAAGTGATCCTTTGGAGTCTGCTTTGTGGTGGGTATGGGCTTGAAGTGAGTCTTGGTGTGGTCCGATGATTGATCCAAATGAGTGACACTTCATACAGGCACTGTTTCCTTCTGGTTTTTTGGCAGTGTTGCTCAAAGAGTGAGGATCATGGCAGTTGATACAAGTAATCCCATGCTTATACATCGCATCTCTGACAAACTCATTTCCTTGAGTTCTATTCTTTTTCGCTGCACCGTTTGCCCAAAACTCTTTTGTCTCCTTGCCCATGACAAATGGAGCTGCCAACTTATACTCGATAAGCGGACGACCTGGCTGATAACCATCTGGATAATCTTTAGCTTCCATCCAAAGCTTTTTTATATCTGGGTCTTTTTCAAGCCTTTTGTCTCGGTTTCTCATATGGCACTGCAAACAAACCTCATTTGTTCTGATAGGATCACTCATAGAGGCTTTATAGACAAGACTTTTTGGATCTTTGGCATGATTTGAACCAGGACCGTGACAATTTTCACAGGCAATGGCTCTTTCAACCCTCTTTCCAGTCGCCATATAGCCGGTGAAGTGACATCCATCACAAGTGTTTGATGTAGGAAATTTATGATTATCATGTGGATAGGCATCGTGGTACCAGTATTTGTATGGTTTGAAGTGTTGCCACTTTTGTGTTTGGGTATTCCACTGGTAATTTCCTAGTCTAAAGTCATCTTTGCCGTTTATCTTTGCTGGTATCATATATCTTTGTTTGAACTTGCTTCCTATAGTGTAAACTGCATCTTTTAGGGTAAAATCGGCATCTTCAGGAAGCTTTGAAAAGTCAGCAACTACGACATTTGGGTCTTCTTTGATATCTTGGATCATCTTGCTGTGCATCGAGTTTTTCCATGCATGAAAGTTATCTTCATGGCACTCTTTGCACTTTTTGGATCCAACATAGTGAGCATCTTTTTGATCTTGCGGTTGCAAATCGACACTCAATCCCACACGAGATTTGGTAAGTTGAGAGTAATATGGAGTGATCTTAGGTCTAAACAGCCAACCAATAAGTGCTATAACCCCAAGGGCTATTATAGATATGATAAGTCGTTTCATTATGTTACCTTTTCTTTTTTGTAATGATAGGAAATTTCTGGTAAAAGCCCCATTATTAAGCAAAAGTTAATTTGACATCTAACATTTATGCTAAAATAGTAAAAATTTACTTGGAGTTTTGAGTGTTAAAGTATCTATTTTTGCTTTTTATACCCCTCTCTTTGATGGCTGAGAGTATCACTATCTTTGCTGCAAGTGATCTCAAATTTGCACTCGATAAGATCAACAAAGAGTTTCTAAAATCTCACCCAAAAGAGTCTATCAAACTCATCTACGGCTCATCTGGTAAAGGTAGAGTTCAGATAGCAAGAGGGGCTCCTTATGATCTGTACTTTTCGGCAAATATGGATTATGTGAAGATGCTCTATAAAAAAGGCTTTATCATCACTCCACCAAAACTCTATGCGATGGGGAGATTGGTCATCTGGAGCAAAAATAAAAACTTCGATCCTAAAAAAGGGTTTGAAAACCTCACCCAGCCTTGGGCAAAAAAGATAGCCATAGCAAACCCTACTCATGCCCCTTACGGAGAAAAAGCAAAAGAGGCTCTGATAAATGCGAAAGTTTACGATAAGATAAAATCAAAAATAGTTCTTGGAGAAAATATCTCCCAAACAGCCAACTTTGTGGCTGTAAAGGCAGCTGATCTAGGCATCATCGCCCTTTCACTCGCTCTTGCTCCTACTATCTCAAAGAGCAGGTTTCACTCCTACTACCTCATCCCAAAAGAGCTTCATCAACCACTACTTCAAGGATACGGCATCACAAAACATGCCAAAGACTCTACCCTTGCAAGCCAATTTTACAAATATTTTCAAAGCGACAAATCACAAAAGATATTAAAAGAGTTTGGATTTGGAGTAAAAAATTGATAGATCTTACGCCCTTTTGGTTGTCTTTTAAATTGGCTACGATTACTACGGCACTTCTTTTTCTCATCGCTCTTCCTTATGCTTGGTGGCTATATCGAAGCAAGTCATCTTTTAAGCCGATTTTTGAAGCGGTTACGGCTCTACCTATCGTGCTTCCTCCATCAGTTTTGGGATTTTATCTTTTGTGGGCATTTAGTGACTTTAAACTCGCTTTTACCTTTGAGGGATTGGTGATAGCAAGTATGATCTACTC
>CAZYJF010000127.1:0-4435 GCA_964647715.1 uncultured Sulfurospirillum sp.
ACAAGGCGATATATGATGATTGCAAATATAGTAAAGTTAAGTAATCTCCACCAAAAATCACTTCCACCTTCAGCTGCTGCTTCTGATGCAAATGTCACTACCGGAACTAATAAAAATAGTAAAAATTTCAATTTCATGCCTCCTATCTCCTATATGCTTTTGATTTTTGATGCTAAAGCATTTTTGTAAGTAGATAAGTTAGCTTTTAGCTCTTTTGCTAAAGACTCTTTTTCCATACTCAACTCTTTTGTAAACTCTTCGTACTTTTTTTCAAGTTGAGATTTGAATGTCTCAATCTCACTTTGAGTACTCTCTTTTGTCTTAGCAATCATCTCTTCTTTTATTTTAAGAGCTTCTGCTTTTGCCTTAGAGATTTTAGCCTCAGCCTCAGACAATGCCTCTTGAACCTCACTGTCACTTGATTCCAAAATCTCCTTCTCGTGCCTAAGCATCTCTTCTCTTTTGTCCATAAAACCAAGAAGTGGCTTATATAACATTTTGTCCAAAATATAGATGAGAATGAAAAGCACCAAAGCAGTCAGGATAAGTAACCCAAAACTTATATCTAACATTTGCAGCCTTATATTTGAAATTTATCACTTGTATAGCTACATAAAACTACACAGGCAATTTATAAAGTGACGCAGATTGTATCATAATTACTATAAAATCTATCTTTAAGCAGAACAAAAGTAGAAAAATCTATCTTATAAGTTGCATAAATTTATCTAAATCTAAATCATCAGCTAGATTTATGACTAAATTATTTGAACTTACTTTTGCTTTTATGGAGTGTTTTGAGAGTAGTTCTACTGCTTCGGTTAGTTTGGGATTTTTTGTTTTTTGTACTTTTACAGATTGGTTTAAAATTTCATCGCTACCCTTGACTCTCTTTACCAACTCTTCGCACTCTCTAACACTTAACTTTTGACCAATGATAGTATCAACTATCAAGTTCTCTTTCTTTTCGTCAAGTCCAACGAGTACCTTGGCATGTCCTTGTGAAATCTTACCCTCTTGAATCAATCTTTGGGTTTTGTCACTAAGTCTTAACAGTCTCATAGTGTTTGTGATCTGGGTTCTACTCTTATGAATAATATCACTCAATTCATCTTGAGTAATACCATACTCTTCTATCAATTTTGAATAAGAGTGAGCTAATTCTATAGGGTTTAGATCCTCTCTTTGGATATTTTCTATAAGAGCTAGTTCTCTTAAATTTTCCGACTCAAAATCTGTAACAACAGCTTTAATACTCTTTAGCCCTGCCATCTTCGAAGCTCTAAGTCTTCTCTCACCAGCTATCAGCATATAGCCATCTTCTTTTTGAACGACTACAATTGGTTGCAATAAGCCATGTTTTTTGATTGATTCAGATAGATTCATCAAGGCATCTTGTTCAAATACCTTCCTTGGTTGGTATGGATTTGGAGTGATTGAGTTGATATCTATCTCTTTTACTAGAGAATCACTCCTGTTATCATCGATATCTTGTCTATATGCATCTTCAACATCTTCTAAAATAGCCGATAAGCCTTTTCCCAAAGCATTCTTTTTCGCCATAAATCCTCCTAAGCAGAAGCTAGAATTGATTCAGCAAGATTTTGATACGCGACTGAACCCTTTGCTTTTATATCATAAAGAAGTATTGGTTTACCAAAGCTTGGTGATTCTGCAAGCTTAATATTTCTAGGTATCACTATAAAATCATTATTTTTTGTAGAGAAGAGTTTGCTCTTGAAATGTTGTTGCAAATCTAGCATAACCTGTCTTGAGAGATTATTCTGCTCACTATACATCGTAGGCAAGAATCCTTTGATGCTTAATCTAGGATTGATACTCTTTTTTATCAGTTTGACAGTATTTAAAAGCTGTGCCAATCCCTCTAGTGCATAAAATTCACACTGAATAGGGATGATGATAGAATCAGCAGCTGAAAGAGCATTTACTGTTATGGGACCTAGTGCTGGAGGAGAATCTATGATGATATAGTCGTACTCACCTTCGATCTCAGAGAGGCTACCTTTTAAGATAAGCTCCTTACCTTTTCTATTCTTGTCATAGAACTCTTTTTCTATACCTACAAGACCTATATTTGAAGGTACAAGATCAAGTAGTTCCAACTCAGTATTTAGAATCGTTTCAGAGAGTTTTTTCCTACCTGTTAGAACATGGTAGATATTATACTCATAATCACTTCTTGAAAAACCCAAACCTATCGTAGCATTCGCCTGTGGATCTGTATCAATAAGCAAGACTTTTTTCTCGGCCACAGCCAAAGATGCCGCCAAATTGACAGCCGTGGTCGTCTTACCAACACCACCCTTTTGATTTGCAATAACTATAATCTCACTCATCTTAAGCTATACACCTTTTTGTTATTTATCGTGATTGAGCCATCTTCATTTAATAAAGCGACATCCATAGAAGTTCTTTCTCCACTCTCCATGTCATGGAAGCAAAATCCTCTCGATTTTTCAAATTCTACACAATATTGGCTAAAAATTTTCTTCCATTTAATATGTTCTTTTAGTTTTAAGTTATAAGAATCAATTAGTTTCATCTTATCTATATTTATATCAAGTATACCAAAATCTTCAGGTGCATTTTTTAGGTTAATTCCCATTGAGCAGATAAGAGTCTTATTATCTAAGAGCTTTGTTATAGTTCCTCCAATTTTTTTATCATCTATATAAAAGTCATTTGGCCACTTTAGCCATACTTTTGATCCAAATCCAGCAAGTGTCTCTTTCATCAAAAAAGAAAAATATATAGAAGAAGTTTGCAAGAGAAGATCAGAAGGAAGAGAATCTTTCGAAAGTGCAAATGATAAAAATAGATTTCCTTCTATTGAGTCCCATCTGTTTCCCCTTGATCCAACACCACCTGTCTGTCTGTTGGCAGTGATTAAGACAGGAGCTTTTAACTCACCTTTTTTGAGTGCTTCTTCTAAGAAAAGATGAGTCGATTCTATCTGCTCAAATAAGAGTATCTCCAAGACTTAGCCTCTTTCCTCTTAGATAGGAGATGATATCCACCTCTTTTTTTGAAGGGGCTTGAACTCTAAAAATCTTCACTACCCCCTCACTACACCCAATAAGGGCAAAATCTTCACCCATCTGCAAAATTTCGCCACTATTATAGGCACCCTCTTCTGAGTGGATCTTTAGCTCTTTTAACTTTAAACTACTCTTTAAAAATACCCCCGGCCATGCTATAAAAGCTCTATATTTTGCATCTAGCTTTTTGGCACTCTCAAAATCAACCAAACCATCCTCTTTTTTGATCTTCTTCGTCTTTGAGGCAATCGCATCGACTTGAGGAATCGGACAAATCTTTTTATACTCTTTTAAGACTTTTGGAGTGAGCTTTGATGCAAGAAGTGATAACTTATCAAAAAGCTCTATCGAGTTCATCCCCTCTATATTTAGAGCTGAATATGCCAAGATATCCCCTGTATCTAAGCCCTCATCCATCTTCATAGCTGTCACTCCAGAAATCCTGTCCATATTTAAAATAGCAGTTTGGATAGGGCTTGCACCTCTGTATTTTGGTAGTAAAGAGGCATGAAGATTGATACAAGGTGCTATCTCTAAGATGTTTTTAGGGAGTATCTGTCCATAAGCTGCCACTACGATAAAATCAGGTTGAAGATCACTGATATAACTATAAGCTTCATCACTTTTTAGACTCTTTGGTTGGTAGATAGGTATTTCTATCTTTTGCTCTAAACAATAGTTTTTTATATGAGGAGGAGTTATGATCTGCTTTCTTCCTACTGGTTTATCCTCCTGAGTGATAAGAGATACAACTTCAATGTCTGAGTTACTTAAGAGAGTCTTTAAAATCTCTGTCGCATAGTCTGGAGTCCCCATAAAGATTACTCTAATCACTTCTCAAGCCTTTTAAACAAAGTTCCACCCTTGTGAGTGTGATCTAACAAAAAGCTCTTAACATCACTAAGATCAAAGCCACTTGCCAAAAACATCTGCTTACCGTGTTCTAGTAGAAATGAAGCTGCCTTTAACTTTGTCACTATCCCACCTGTGGCAAACTCCCCATTTGGTGTGTGCATCACTTCTAAATCCGCTCTATCTATATGGTGTACTACCTTGACCATACTTGCATCTTCATTTTCCCTTGGATCATCATCATAATAGCCGTCAATATCGGACAATATACATAAAATATCTGCATCGAAGAAGTAAGCTACATGGGCTGAGAGTTGATCGTTATCACCAAATACTAACTCTTGGGTGGTTGTTACATCATTTTCATTGATGATAGGGATCACTTTGTTTTCTAGGAGTACTTCAACCGCCTCTTTGGCATGCTTTGTTCTTCTTAGAGAGTCAAAATCATCGGCTCCCAAAAGCATTTGAGCGACTGTGATGTCATATCTTGCAAAGATCTTTTTATAGACACTCATCAGATA
>CAZYJF010000128.1:0-4431 GCA_964647715.1 uncultured Sulfurospirillum sp.
TTTAAATAGATGCCAAATTTTCACACCCCTTTATTAAACCTTCAAGCTATGCCTATCTCTCATGATGGGTATAGATTTGAATTTGCCGCAAGTTCAAGTGACTCAAAAGAGACTCTAATTTATACAACTTATAAGGATAAGAGTTTTTTTTTGGTCGTGCAAAAAAGAGATGATCATTTCCTAGTTAAAAATGATAAATTAAGTAAGATTTCACCCATATTTATCATACAAAATGCTCTCAAAGCTTTTAGAGATATCCACAATGTGAAAACTACATACTCTAACATAGACAGTAAGAAAAGTATAGAGCATTTTCAAAAAAGTGACAGATATATAAAAGATATTAAATTTTTTGCCAATGATTTTGAATTTTCAAAAGAGATTTGGGTGGAAGTTGGTTTTGGTAGTGGAAGACATCTCCTTTACCAAGCCAAAAAAAATCCAAATATTCAATTTATAGGCTTAGAGATACACTCTCCCTCAATCGAACAGGTCATAAAGCAGTGTAAACTACAAAATATAGAAAATATTCTCATCTGTAAATTTGATGCGAGAGTTTTTTTGGAGCTTCTTCCTTCAAATAGTGTTGGTAGGATCTTTGTCCATTTTCCTGTTCCTTGGGATAAAAAACCTCATAGAAGAGTCTTCTCAAGAGCCTTTATAGATGAGTCTATTCGTGTCTTAAAACAAAAGGGTACTCTTGAACTTAGAACCGATAGTCAAAACTACTATGAGTATAGTTTCAATCTCTTTAACTCTCTTAATCAATCTGAGTTTATCATCAGAAAAAATCTTGATCTTGATATCAGCTCCAAGTATGAAGATAGATGGAAAAAGATGCAAAAAAATATCTATGATCTTACACTCATAAACAATCACTTAAGTCCTCCAAAGGATACAAAACAGAAGTTGGAGTTTAAAAAAAGTGTTGATCTAGAAAAAATCAAATCAAATTTTAAAAATGAAGTGATAAGGGGAGATGGCTTTTTTGTACATTTTGAAAAGATCTTTGATTGTGGTAAAAACTGCCTTGTGATGAGCTTGTCTTATGGTGCAAATGAAGCTTGTGAACATCAATATTTGATATTTAATGATAATAAGATACAATATTTTCCAAGTGAGCCTTTGCCAACGATGCAAAACTTAAAAGCACACAAAAAAATAGAAGAGTTCTTATATGGGTAATATTATACAAGCTACCAATCTCTACCTCTCTTATAAGGCCGATGAGCCGATAATTAGTGATCTAAATTTTGCAATCAAGCCTAAAGATTTTGTATTTATAACCGGTAAAAGTGGAAGTGGAAAATCAACACTCCTAAAGTCACTATATGGGGAACTACCCGTAAATGACGGTAGTTTGAAAGTAGCTGGTTTTGAGTTAAATGGGATCTCAAAAAAAAGAAAAAATCTACTAAGAAAGCACACAGGTGTTATCTTTCAAGATTATAAGCTTATCAATGAGTGGAATATAGAAAAAAATGTGATGTTGCCACTAATGATTGCAGGTTACTCAAAACATATCTGCAAAGTACAAGCTCAAAAGCTCTTAAAGCATGTAAAACTCTCCCACAAGAGCGATAGATATCCACTAGAGCTAAGTGGTGGAGAACAGCAACGAGTAGCGATGGCTAGGGCTTTGGCACATAATCCTATCCTTATCATAGCTGATGAGCCTACTGGAAACTTGGATGAATATTCAAGCTCAGTTATTTGGGAGTTACTCAAAAATGTCAGAGCTCATGTAGGTTCAACAATCATAGTCGCAACACATAAACTACCTCAAACCTTAGGAATAGACTATATGCAATACTACATCAATGAAGGAGCTATGAGTGAAGTCAATTAAGAACCATTTTTCATTTATAGTTCCCCTTTTTATACTTCTTTTTGCACTACAGTTTTCATTTATGCTAAATAGATCAGTAAAACAGTATGAGAGTAAGTTAGCAGATCAGTACTCTATCGTTGTAGTTTCAAAAAAGGGTATCAAAGCAGAAGATATCAAAGCAAAAATACCATTTATCTCTTCGATTGATGAGATAAAAAAAGATAGCTATATTGATAAATTAAAAGATGATATGAGCAAGGCTGATCTTACCTATCTAAAAGCCTCTTTGCCTATGTTTTATTCAGTAAAATTGACAAAACTTCCTAACGATGAAGAGCTTGCAATCATAACCAAAGCGATAAAATCTTATCCAAATATACAAAAGGTTGAAACTTTCAAACAGACTTTTAATAAATTTCATCAGTTTTTAAAATTCTCAAAGAGTGCCTCTTTTATATTTACTATCTTTATCTTTTTTATATCGTTTTTGTTGATTGTGAAGCAGATGGAAATTTGGACACTTGAACATCAAAACAGGATGTATGTGATGGGGCTTTTTGGGGCTCCATTTTGGATGAAGAGTGCATCTTTGTATAAATCAGTAATCATTGATGCTTTGATCTCTGCAATAATGGTGGGTATAAGCTTTTATTTGATGCCTTCTCTTATAGATCTAGAACAAATCAGAAGTGATCTTGGCTTGGAACTTAATAATTTCAAACCATTTTTAGATACATCAAGATTAGTATTTTTAAGTCTTATCATATCTATCATATCCGTAACGGTCACGATATTAAGGCAAAAAGATCAATGAGAATTACTCTACTGCTAGTTGCAGTTTGTGCTTTAACTTTAAATCTTAGTGCAAATATAGAAGAGAAAATTGAATCAGCACAGGGCAAGTTAAACTCAAAGAAAAATTTGCAGTTAAAACTCTCTAACAAACTTCAAAAAGTAGCAGATGATATAAAAAAACATCAAAAAAAAATTGAAACTTTATCAAGGCAGATTGAAAAAGTAAAAGTTGATATAAACAATCTAAAAAAGCAAAAGAGTTTAAAAAGCAGTGAACTAAAAAATCTACAAACGATTTACAAGAAACTTGTCGAAAAAGAGAAAGTCATAGGAGATAAAGTCGTAGATAGCATCTCCAAAGAGCTATCTATTGAAATCATTACAGGAAAACTTGATTCCAAAAAATTAAAACACAATGATATCTCCCAAGAGGACATTGTGATGAATGATATATTAAAAACTTATGTGGATTTACTAAGGAAGAATTTTAGAAAAACCAAATCAAAATATATCAAGTACAACAAAAACATCGATCTTGTCAAATCTCAAATAGTAAGATATGCACAAAAAGAGAATAGGCTAAAAGATAAACAAAAAGTCTTATATGCCTTACAAAATACTCAAAAATCATCTATCAAAGCACTGCAAAAACAAAAAAAGGCTTATTTAGAAAAGCTAAATCGCATTAAAAGTGAGCAAAATAGTTTAGCTAGTACTTTAAATAAGTTAAATATCACAAAGATAAAATTAGAAAAATCCCGTATAAAAGTTACCTCCAAAGGTGTAAATGTAAGACAAATTGGCTCTTCTTATCAACACGGTAAACTTATCAAATATCGAGGTGCAAAGACAATCCCACCTCTAAAAGGTTACTCCATAGTTCAGGATTTTGGAACTTATATCGATCCCATCTATAAGATCAAGATTTTTAATGATGGCTTGATACTAAGATCAAAACACAAAAATGCGAAAGTTTACAATGTCCTAGATGGAACGGTAGTATATGCACAAAAAACTGCAATGATGGGTGGAATGGTCATCATAAAACACAAAGGGAATATGCATACTATCTATGCACATCTTTCAAAAATTGCTCCAAATGTGAAGGTTTCAAAGAGGTTAAAAAAGGGATATGTTATAGGTCGAGTCGAAAAAGAGTTGACCTTTAAAGCCACAATTGACGGTAAACTGATAAATCCTACAAGACTCATTAAGTAGTCATTAGATATTCATTTATCTTTCTCTTAAATTATTATAGTAAAATGGCATAAATTATAAAGGAGCCTTCAGTTGAGAAAAAGAGTGCTTGTAAAGTTTTCTGGGGAAGCGTTAGCAGGAGAAGAGGGTTTTGGAATCGATACAAAGATTTTAAAATTTATCGCCCAAGAGATCAAAGAACTTCATGATAACGATATAGAAGTTGGTATTGTAGTTGGTGGTGGAAATATCATCAGAGGTGTTAGTGCTAGTGAAGATGGCTTGATAGCTAGAACTAGTGGTGATTATATGGGAATGTTAGGAACTGTTATCAATGCAGTTGCACTTCAAGAGGCTTTAGAGTATTTTGGTCTATATGCTAGAGTTCAAACAGCTATTAAGATGGAGCAAATCGCTGAAACATTTATCGTAAGACGAGCTAGAAGACACCTTGAGAAGGGAAGAATAGTAATTTTTGCTGCAGGTACAGGAAATCCGTTTTTTACAACAGATACTGCTGCTACCCTAAGAGCAGTGGAGATAAATGCAGATATGATCATAAAAGCAACCAAGGTTGATGGAGTCTATGATAAAGATCCAAACAAATT
>CAZYJF010000129.1:0-4410 GCA_964647715.1 uncultured Sulfurospirillum sp.
GAATATATATACTACTTTTCCCCAATCCATCTCTTCTCCTTTTAGACTACTCCACCCTCAAACTGGGATCTTAGTTTCTCTTTTTCTATTCTAGCTTTCTCTTTTAAAGCCTCTTTCTTTTTGAATTCATCTACATCAAATCCAAGCCACTTCAACAGTGGTGAAGCGATAAAGATAGAACTGTATGTTCCTACAATCACACCAACAAGCATAGTAAAACTAAATCCATGAATGATCTCTCCACCAAACAAAAATAGTGTCAAAACCACGAAAAATGTCGTAAGTGAAGTAAGAGTCGTTCTTGATAGAGTTTTTGTAATTGACTCATTAATGATAGCAAAAAGGTCGCCAACTTTGGACTCTTTGATACCCTCTCTAATCCTATCAAAGACGATAATCGTATCGTTAAGAGAATATCCAAGTATGGTTAAAAGAGCCGCCAATATATCGAGATTGACATCTATTTGAAAGAGAGCCAAAGCACCCATAGCGATACTAACATCGTGAATGAGAGCTAGTATAGAAGCGACAGCAAATCTCCACTCAAATCTAAAAGCTACATAGATCAAGATGACTAGTATCGAATAGAACATCGCTTTCATACCCTTAGTCTTTAACTCATTTCCAACTTTAGGTCCAACCATCTCGGTTCGTCTTATCTCATACTTCCCACTCCCTTTTAGAAGTGCATTGACTTTATCCCCGATATCTTTAGCCACACTTGCTGTGGAAGTTGGTATCCGAATCACTACTTCACTATCACTACCAAACTTGGTAACGGAAGCTTTTGAAAAAGCATCATCTTTTTTGACTAAATCTCTTATCTTTTGTATCGGAGCAACTCCTTCATACTTGACTTGCACAATCGTTCCACCGGCAAAATCGATACCAAAATGAAGCCCTCTTGTAAAAAGAAGTGCATAAGAGGCGAGCAAAAGTGCGATAGATATCGCCATAAAGAGCTTGCTCTTACTCATAAAATCGTATATTTTTGTTCCTTTAAAAAACTCCATTATTTCATCTCTCCTTCTATTCCAAACCATCTTTTTAGATTTTTACTCTTTTGTATCTTTGGAAGAAGATATTCATAAACTCCATGAGTTCCCAAGATCGCCGTTAGCATAGAAGCCAAGATACCTATACTAATCGTAATCGCAAAACCTTTGATTGGCCCAGTTCCAAATACATACAATACGACGGCAGCAATCAAAGTGGTGATATTGGCATCCAAAATAGCTGTCATCGCTTTATCATAACCCTTCTCAATGGCTGTTCTTACCGATTTGCCCTCTTTTAAGAGTTCTCTTATTCTCTCGTTGATAATCACATTGGCATCGACTGCCATACCGACAGTCAAAACGATACCGGCCATACCAGGAAGTGTCAAAGTCGCTCCAAACATCGCCATAATAGCGATGATTAGAAAGAGGTTTGCCACAAGTGCGATATCAGCAATCAATCCTGCATATCCATAGTAGAAGATCATAAACAAAAAGACTAAAACAAATCCACTAATAAGTGCGATGAGAGATTGTCTGATACTATCAGCTCCCAAAGATGGTCCTACACTTCTTTTCTCAAGAAGCTTAACCGGTGCCAATAAAGCTCCTGATCTAAGTGCGATAGCCACATCGTGAGCTTCAGTCACTGTAAAACCTCCAGATATTTGACCGCTTCCTCCACCAATCCTCTCTCTAATCACTGGTGCCGAATAGACCACTCCATCAAGAACCACTGCCATCCTCTTTCCAACACTCTTACCGGAGAAATCTCCAAATATCTTCGCCCCTTGCGAATTTAACTTAAAGGTGATAATAGGCTGATTTGATCTATCATATGCCACCCTAGCATCTACTAGCATACTTCCATCAAGAACCGGAACTTCATTGACTATATGTTTTCGGCTCTTAACCTTGGCATCTGGTAAGAGAAGATCTCCATACTCTTTTGCCTCTTCAGGACTTAGGCTGTTTGCCTGATCTGCCCTATCCTCATCGACTGCCATTAGTTGCAGGTGTGCTGCTTTTGCGATGAGTTCTCTTGCTCTTTTTTCATCTTCGACAGTTTTTATTCCAGGAAGCTCTACAAGGATATTGCTCTTACCCTGCCTTGCAACTGTCGGCTCAGAAAGACCAAACTGATCTAGTCTGTTTCTAATCGTATCAATTGCTTGTTTGATAGCATATTTTTTGATAGATTCTTGCTCTTTTGGGGTAAATGTGATGGTGTAATTTAATCCATCTTTATCTACTTTAAGCCCCTTGTTTTCACTTAGCATCTTGTCAAGTTTGGGAGCTTCATCTTTGTCAAGTAGTGTAAAGCTTATGTGATCATCAGAAATCGAGAGATCATCTATGATAATCTCTTCATCATCACAAAAATACTTAATAGAAGATGCTAGAGATTTGTACTTGGACTCTATCGCTTTATCAGTTTCAACTCCCAAAAGCATATGAAGTCCACCTTGGAGATCAAGACCTAGGTTGATCTTAGCTCCCTTTTCAGTCTGCAAAAATGATGGAATAGAAGCGACTATTCCAAAAATAATCGCAACAATAAAGATAATCAATCGAAAATTCATCTACGCCTCGATCTCTCTAGCGATAAAATCTTTTGAAATCTTTACAATCGTATCATCATTAAGTTTTGCTTTGATAAACTCATCCTCAGCTTTTACAACTTCACAGATTAGACCGCCGTTTGTGATGATCTTGTCCCCCTTTTTTAGGGATTCTATCATCTCTTTGTGGGCTTTTGCCTCTTTTTGTTGTGGTCTGATGATAAGAAAGTAGAAAATTGCGAATAAAACTATGAGTGGTAAAAATTGTGCTAAAATATTTGCTTGAGAGCCCATATCCATCCTTTAAGTTAAAAAATTTAAGAGGATATTTTACAACTTCTTTCATAATAAAAGGCTTTTTCATCGCTTTTTGTCTATCTATGCCTATTTATCTTGCCTATTTTGAAGTTAAAAATGAGTTATTTTTAAAGATCATTAACTCTCTTAGTGTCTTGCTTGCTTTTTACTTTCTATTAAAAGAGAAAAAAGAGGTTTTGTTTTGGAGTGGAGCATTTGTAGGAGTGCTGTGGTTTTACTGGATAGCACTTTCTTTTAGGTACTATGGTGTTTCATATCTGATGCCTTTTATGGTGCTTTTTGTGATGCTTGGATATGGTTTTATTTTTTGGATAATTGGTCTTTTTAGCCCACCGATTCGGGCTTTGCTCTTTGGAGTAATCAGCTTTATTCATCCACTAAATTTTAACTGGTTTGTGCCTGAGATCCTCTTTCTTGATAGCTATTTTGGAGTTGAGAAGATGAGATTTATCGCACTGCTTCTAGCTATATCACTCTTTGTTTTTATCAAAAACCGTTACAGATATTTGGCACTGATTCCTATTTTTGCTCTTGTTCAGCTTAAGAGTCCATCACCTTCATCATTGCCAAAACAAAAAATCTTCCTAAGTTCTCCTAAAACTCCACAAGAGTTAAAGTGGCAAGATAGTTACAGAGGAGAAAGTATCGATAATAATTTTAAGATCATCAAAAAGGCGATAAAAGAGAGATATGATATCGTGGTTTTGAGTGAGAGTGCCTTTGCCCTATTTTTAAATACTGAAAGCTACCTGATGCAAGAGTTGAAAAATCTCTCACAAAAGATTACCATAGTAACAGGCGGATTATACTTTGATGGCAAAGATTCATACAACTCCACCTACTACTTCCAAAAAGGTGAAGTGATGATAGCAAACAAGGTGGTATTGGTACCATTTGGAGAGGAGATACCACTTCCAAAATTTATCTCAAAATATATCAACAAAATCATCTATGACGGAGCTGATGATTATATCGCCGCAAAAAGACCAGTCGATGTCAAAATTGCAGATGAGAGCTTTCGAAATGCCATCTGCTACGAAGCGACAAGAGATGAACTCTACACAGGTGATCCAAAATATATGATAGCCATCAGCAACAACGCATGGTTCACCCCCTCAATCGAACCGACCCTTCAACATATGCTACTTCGCTACTTCAGCAGAATCCACCACACCACTATCTTTCACAGTGCAAATATGGCAAAAACGGCGGTGATAAGGGGCTGAATAAAAGGAGTAACTTGAATAGTTTCTTCATTACTTGCTTCCTTTAAAATTGAGATACTCTTCCATACAAGCTTTCTCTCGAGCATCCATTTCATTTATTGTTCCACCGACTAGACGGTATTTATAATATTCATGCATAGGCAATCGTTTCTCATATAGAAAAAAAAGTTCTAAGCGTTTATGTGTATTAAATACCTTGTCTTTCAACTTTCTTCTTTCTGTAGCATAATTTTTGTTTTCTTTGCCTGTAAGTTCCCATAAACAGTGATCATTATCATCATCTTCTTTATAAAGTTTTAAAACTTC
>CAZYJF010000130.1:0-4407 GCA_964647715.1 uncultured Sulfurospirillum sp.
GTGGTGAAATTGGTATACACGCCAGACTTAGGATCTGGTGCCGCAAGGCGTGGAGGTTCAAGTCCTCTCGTCCGCACCATCTAAAATATTAGCATATTTTGTTATACTCTCAAAATGTATCTAAAACTACTCAAAAATCCTCTCATTTTCAAACTATCACTTGTGCAACTGTTGTCATATTTTGGTGCTTGGTTTTCAAATGTGGCGATTTATACGATGATCTTGCATTTTGGTGTACCACCAATAATCAATGCTTTGGTTGTGAGTATGTATGCACTTCCTGCACTTTTGGCACCACTAAGCGGATCTATTGTGGATAAGTATCTCTCAAAGAGGTTTATGATCTTTTTGCTTATGATTGAGCTTGTGATGACCTCTTTTTATCTGATGATTAATGATGCTTCACAAGTTTGGTTATTGATGGTTTTTATATTTATCAGAACGATTGCTAGTTTTGCATTTTTCAATGCAGAGATGTCGATGCTTCCTTTGGTTCTTAGCAAAGAGGAGTTAAAGGGTGCAAATGAGCTTCACTCTATCATCTGGTCAACTACCTTTGCTCTTGGGATGGCACTTGGTGGGATTAGTGTTGATCTTTTTGGTATTTATACGACTATCAAGATAGATATTGCCCTGTTTGTTCTAGCTATCATCATCTTCTTATCTATCAAATTAGATATCTCAAAAAGATCACAAGAGCCACTAAGTAAGCTCATCAAAGAGGGGTTTTTATATATCAAAAAAAACAAAAATGTGAGGTTTTTTATCATCTTGCATGCAGTTGTAGCATTGACTTCTTTTGATACTCTTATTAATCTACTCACTGACAATTATTACAAATATGTCATCTCTATTCCTCTAGCAATCGGCTGGCTAAATGCGACAAGAGCGATTGGTTTGATGGTCGGGCCTTTTTTCATGTCAAAGAGGATCAACCAAAAGACTCTAGCAAAATACCTCATCTTTCAGGGTTTGCTCATTATCTTGTGGGCAGTAGTGCAGAGAGATTTTTACTCATCTTTGGCACTAATGTTTTTTATCGGGTTTTTTACCACAACTTTGTGGTCTTATACCTATACACTTATGCAAAACTCCATCGAGCCAAGCTTTATGGGAAGAACTCTAGCGTATGCAGAGATGATCTTTATGGCGACTTCTGTTTGTACTACACTCTTTACTGGATTTGCTTATAGCAAGGGGCTTGATTTGCCTTATATCACAGCGATACTTGGGGTTGGTTTTATCCTGATGGCTTTCTATTACAAAAGTAATGATAAAATATATACATGATAGAGTATTTTTTTACATGTCCATACTGTTGGGAGAGGATCTCTATGATCTTAGATCCTCATATGAGTGGTGAGAGGTATATAGAGGATTGTCAAGTCTGTTGTAATCCCATAGAGATTCTCTTTGAGATGGATGAAGAGGTGAAAAGTTTCGATGCGAAGAGGGCTCAATGAATACATATAGATTTTTGATTAGTGGCAAAGTTCAGGGAGTAGGGTATAGAAAAGCTATACAACAGATGGCATCTCTTGGTCAAATCCAAGGATATGTTAGAAACTTAAAAGATGGCAGGGTTGAAGTAGTAGCATTTTTGTATGATGAACAAGTTGATGAATTTATGATGGTACTAAAAAACGGATCTCCTCTTAGCAAAGTAGAAGATATAAGTTATGAAGTCTTAGAAGAGGATGATCTACTATATGATGGGTTTTTGATAAAATGAGAGATGCTTTAATAGATATTTTTGCAAACCATAGTGCTGTGATAGTCTTTTTGCATATCATCGGTGCAGTGATCTGGGTAGGGGGTATGATAGCTATCAGGGTTGCAGTTCACCCTGCTCTTCAAGCCATAGATGAAAATAAAACGAAGCTTGGCACTACTTTAAAAATCGTCGGAAGACTCTTTAATCTTGTCCTTCCTTTTGTTATCATCATAATACTTACTGCTATATTGATGGCTGTTGGTTTGGGATTTAAGCATAGTCCTTTGTATTGGCTTGTGCATGTCAAAGAGGGTATTTGGACGGTTATGGCGATAAATTACACCTATATGTATATCAAAAGAGCTAAGGCTCAAAGGCTTTTTGATAGTGGTGATCTAAAAGGTGCCAAGGCTCAAGTGGCAAATTTTGCAAATCTTTTGCTTCCTATTAACATCATCTTAGGAGTAATTGCTATATTTTCTGGTGTTGTATTACGAGGATTTTAAAAAGGAGATAGTTTGAAAGTTACACTAAACCACTACACACCCCTTGTCGTCTGTTCAAATGCCATAAGAACCTGCTGGCAGAGTTTTGATAAAAGCGACAACGGTGGTGAAAAAGACAAAGAGCTAATTGATAGAGTAGGAAACAAATTCAAACATGCTTCTACACTAGAGCATCTAAACTACTCCTTTTATATAGAGGGAATCAGCAGGGCACTTTTGCAAGAGTTGGCAAGACACAGAATGGCAAGTCTTTCGGTAAAATCAACAAGATACACTCTAAAAGAGTTAAAATCAGAAGAGCCTTTTAGCGATGATGATAAGTCAAGAGCTTCAAAATATCTAGTATTTACTGGAGTTGACTTAGTAGATCGTTTTAGCATCAAGGCACTTGAAAATCTGCGACTTGCTCTAAAAGAAGGCATATCCAACGACAAAGCAAAGTATTGTCTTCCCGAATCTTACAAAACTGAGCTTACTTGGACGATAAATGCAAGAAGTCTGCAAAACTTCCTATCTCTAAGAAGTGATAAAGCGGCTCTTTGGGAGATAAGAGATCTCGCAAATGCTATATATAACTCACTTCCACAAGATCATAGATACCTTTTTGAAGATTTTATGAAGAAAGTAGATTAAAATTTTTAATCAAGTTTTCATAATTTTATCCGATTTTATGATATAATCGAAGAAAAAGGATAAATCATGAAAACAAAAGTATTAAAGGTATTGGTTCCAACTCTCTTGGCAAGTATTATCATAGGATGTGGTGGTAGTAGTCACAAAAGTTCACAGAAAGTTAGCAGTGAACCTGTTTCTATCAAAGGTCTTCAAGATTTGAGTAAGTCAATGTATCCTCAAAAATTCTCTACAAAAAGTGTTAAAAATATTGGCAAGAGCTACAAAGGCTCACAGACAAATGACGGAAGAGATAAGCTATGTAGTCAAGGCGGTAGTATGACATTTTCAGAAAATAGTTTTACTGCAAACAGCTGTAAAGAAGATGGACTCTTCCTTGATGGAAAAGTAATCTTAGATCAAAGCTCACAAGATAGTGGCACTATCAATGTAGCTAGAGATATCACGATAAAAGTTGAAGATCAAGGAGCACAAAATAGTGTAATCGTCAAAAAGGGAAGTAGTGTAATAGTATCTAAAGCAGATGCTACTATCGATATGAAAATGAGAGTAAACGGGAAGACTTTGGATATCAATGATATCAAGCTTACGATTGACGATGAAAAAAGAAGTCTTAGATTTAACAGTGGTTCTGTTCAAATCGATAAATACTCATTTTTAGTTGTAAAACAAATAACTGACTTTAAGAGTGATGAAAATGGTAATGTAACTGGTCTTTTAGAACTAAAAGATGGTGCAGGTCATAAGATAGAGCTTCAAGCACAAGATCAAGGAGTAGTATTAAAAATCGATGAGAATGGTGATGGTACTTTTAGTGATAGTGAGAAATTAGAACTAGAAGATTTATTTGATGGCTATTTGAATAAATAAATGGATGTAGAAACTTTTCTGCATCCAAAGTAATATTATATTTTATCCCCCTATTAATCTCTCTTTTGTTAGAATTTTTGAAAAATTACGGAGGTGTTTTATGTGTGCAGCTAGAATGCAAAGAATATTGACTGCTTTGATGCTTGGAATTATCCTATATTTCTTCGCTATGGGTGTGAATGACTTTAGATCAGGACTTAGTGAGAGTTGGCACTTTCAAGTGGCTGTTGGATTACAGGTATTTGTGATCTTGATGATGCTTATTTGGGCATTTACGAACTTTTGTCCTTCGACTTGGTTGATGAAGAGGATATTTCCTCCGTGTGATTGGGAGAAATAATGAGCGAAAAGTTAAGCTATAAAGATGCCGGTGTCGATATCGATGCCGGTAATAGTTTTGTGGAGAATATAAAACCCTATGTCAAATCTACTTTTGATAAAAATGTCATCGGTGGGATAGGTTCATTTGCCGGTGCTTATGAATTACCCAAAGGCTACAAAGAACCAGTGATTTTGGCAGCTACTGATGGAGTAGGCACAAAGCTAAAACTAGCAATAGATGCTAATAAATTTGATACAGTTGGCATAGATCTTGTAGCGATGTGTGTAAATGATCTTATATGTAATTTTGCTACTCCATCTTTTTTTCTTGATTATTATGCTACTGCTAAACTCGATATCAAC
>CAZYJF010000131.1:0-4404 GCA_964647715.1 uncultured Sulfurospirillum sp.
TTGAAAGTGATAATCGTCTCTATCATAGAAAGTGGTGCGGGATCAGTTGCCGTATCGGCTCGACCTGCTTTGCCAAATACCGTTTTTACTTCAGGAAAGGATTTGATTATCGCATCGCTTTTTTGTGTAAGCTCCTTTGCCATATCTATTCCTATTCCGTAAGGGGTAACAGGCATATACATCACACTCTGCTCATCCATCATCGGCATAAACTCCCACTTTAGGGAGTGATAAAGCGGAACAATCAAAGCTATGAGTAAAAGAGTCGCCAAAACCACGAGGTATCTTAGCTTGAGTGATAGTTTCAAAACGGGCATATAGAGCATCTGAAAAAATCTGTTAATCGGGTTTTTCTCCTCCCTTGGGATCTTCCCCTTTACAAAAAATAGTATCAATATAGGAACAACAGTGATAGATAAAATAGCCCCGATAATCATCGCAAAGGTTTTGGTAAATGCCAAAGGGGTAAACAATTTACCCTCTTGACCGCTCAAAGCAAAGATAGGCAAAAATGACACCACGATCAAAATTAGAGCGAAAAATATCGGTTTCCCCACCTGTGAAGTCGCCTCCAAAACAGCATCAAATCTCGCCCTTTTGTCATCTTTTTTATCTTCTGGAAGTTTTTGGATATGTTTGTGAACATTCTCAACCATCACAATAGCAGCATCGACCATCGCCCCTATGGCTATGGCTATACCGCCAAGACTCATAATGTTGCTACCGATATCAAAATATCTCATCACCAAAAAGGTATAAGCCACACTCAAAGGAAGAGTGATGAGAATCACAAGAGCCGATCTGATATGAAACAAAAACAAAAAGACAACCACCATCACGATAATACTCTCTTCGATTAGAGTATCTTTTAGATTATCTATCGCTTTGTCTATCAAAGAGCTTCTATCGTAGGTCTCCACCACCTCGACACCCTCGACCTTTAGCTCTTTTAATCTCTTTTTGACATCTTTGATGACACGATATGGGTTTTCGCCAAACCGCACCACCACAATCCCGCCAACGACTTCACCCTCACCATTTAGATCAGCCATACCTCGTCTAGGTTCCGGTACCCTTTGGACTCTTGCTATATCTGATATCTTGATTGGCTGGTTATCGACCACCTTTATCGTCATGTTCTCTATATCTTCTATGCTCTTTAGATACCCGCTTGTTTGGATGATCTGCTCTTGGGCATTTTCCAAGATCACACCACCGCCCTTGTCGTTATTGTTTTTTTGGATAGTTTTTAGGATTTGATCCAAATCCAAACCATACTCAACAAGCTTGTCTTGATCCAAAGTGATTTCATATGCGGGTCTAAATCCCCCTATGGGGGCAATCTCACTCACCCCGTCAATCCCCAAAAGTGCATATTTGTAGTAGTAATCTTGAAGAGTTCTTAACTCATCGAGAGATTTTGTTTTGGATTTTAGTGCATACTCATAAGCCCATCCGACCCCTGTCGCATCACTTCCCATAGCGACCTTTGCACTCTTTGGAAAGCTAGGTGCCAACTCTGAAAGCTTCTCAAGTATCCTCTCTCTCGCATCATAGATATCGACACCATCTTTGAAAATCACATAACAAAGAGCATTGGAAAAACTGCTCATCGCCCGAACCGTTTTGATATTTTTTAGACTCATCAGGTTTGTAATAAGCGGATAGACTATCTGATCTTCGATGATCTTTGGCGACTGCCCCTGCCACTTTACCTGCACAATCACTTGCACGGGGGAGAGATCTGGCAAAGCATCTAGCGAAGTTCTCTTCATCGCCAAATATGAAGCGACTGAAAGTATCGCACTCACTAGCAAAATGATAAAGACATTTTTCAGACTAAATGAGATTATCTTTTTTATCATACTGTCCTACCAATCATCATCGCTATCATACAAACCATTTGTGATGGCATCACTATCAAGCAGGAAAAGAGCATTATCTATCACCTCATCGCCCTCTTTTAGTCCGCTGATGACCTCATACCTTTTTGAATCTATCCTCTTTGCTTCTATCTCTTTTGGCTCAAACTCTCCATCTTTTAGAGGGATAAAGACAAAGTGTTTTTTACCCTTGTTCAAAACTGCACTTTTTGGTAGTATCAGCATAGTTCTCTTGTTTGAACTGACAAAAACTGTCGCAAAGAGATTTGGGAAAAGCTTATGATCTTGGTTTTTTAAAACCACTCTTATATCAAAAGTCTTAGTTTTTGGATCGATATTTGGATAGATATACTCTATCTTTGATCTGTATCGACCAACCCCGTTGATCTCAACGACTACATCATCACCGATCTTTAATGTGCCCAAATCTTTTTGGTAAGCTTTAGCAATTACCCAAATCCTGCTAAAATCGGCTATCTGCAAGGCAAGCTCCCCCTTTTTTAGGAAACTCCCCTTGTTGATGGACTTTTTTATGATATATCCATCAGTCGGAGAGGTGATTGATACGCTGTAATCATTTTTGATATTTGAAGAGATACCAAGCAGTTGTAATCTCTTTTTTAGACTCTTTTTAACGGCTTGATTGCTTGAGAGTCTAAGCTCCTCTTTGATGTTTGAGAGAGTATCGGAGTAGATAGAAAAAAGCTCCTCACCCTTGTGAACTCTCATAAATCTTTTATCAGCTTTTAGCTCGATGATAAATCCCGAAAACCTAAGAGCGATATCAAAAACCCTGCTCTCATCTACTGCCGTTGTCGCATAAAGCTTTTTGCTAGTACCGATAACTCTTTTTTGGACTTTGACAATCTTTTTGTTAAATAGTTGCTTCACCTCCAAAACCTTCGCATCCGCTACAATCAAAACCATAAACAAAATAATCAAAAACTTCACAACTCTCCTCCACTAAAGTAGATAAGCTTCGAGTAAGCCCTAAAATACTCCTTCAAAACCCCAAGAGATTCAAGCTCCAAAGAGATAGTGTTGTTGAGGTTATCGATAAGATCGGCACTGCTTGAAGATTTGCTAAAGATATCTTTTTCTATCAATCTTCCTATCTTCTTTTGAGAGGGGATCAAGACTCTCTTGATTTTTTTGTAGCTCCTTTTTGCCTCTTTTAACTCCTCTTGAAGTATCTTTGACTCTAAAATATAGCTGTTTTTTAGATCTTTTAACTCCTCTTTTTGGTTTTGAAGCTCTAAAGTAGCTATCGAAATATCCCTATCTTCTCTGCCCCTTAGGGGAAGCGGAAGTGAAAGTGAAGCTGAAAGATAATCTTTTCTATCCTCTCTTTGAAAATATCCAAGCGAAACTTTTAGATCAGGCATTTTTTTGGCTTTTTGAAGCTTTAGAGAGTTTGAAGCTTTTTTGATTTTGAGCTTGTATGCTAAGATGAGTGGATGAGTATCCAAAGAAAAAAGCGGTTTTTCTCTCATAGAAAGACTTACATTCGGATAGGATATATCCTCATAAATCAGCTTTTTTATCTTTAGTCTTGATACTTTGATAGATCTTTTTAAGCGATCTCTTTTGATCCTCCATCTCCCTTTTAAAATCTTTAATCTTTGAAGATCAGCTTGAGTGCCTTTTGAGCTAAAGATATGAGATAGTAACAATGACTCAATCTTTTTGATATTTTTGATATATCTTGCATAAAGTCTCATCTCTTTTTTTAAAATCTCAAGATTAAATATCTCAAATGCCAAAGAGGACTTTAACCTAAGTAATCTATCCTCATAAAGAAGTGCCGATATCTTCTCTTCGCTCTTTGAAATGCACTTTTTTATAGAGAGTTTTCCATTTGTAGGAATCTTTTGTGAGATAGCGACAAACTGTGTCTGCATCGGCTCTATATCTCTTCTTGCAAAATCATCAATCAAAAGATCATTTGCCCCTATCATTAGATTTGGATTCTCCCAAGTAGAGGAAAGTTCACTCTTTTGCTTTGCTATTTGGATGAGATTTTCTTGTTTCTTTAAAAGCGGATTGCTTTCAAGCTTCTCAAAATAGTATTGAAGGCTTTGGGAGTATCCCAAAACCGATGTTATCGCAAGCAGGAGAATCTTTTTTTTCATAAGTTCACACTTCCCTTTACCTTGTGAACCTCCCCATCATCTGTTTTAAATTTAAGTTGATACTGCCAAGTACCACCCATACTGAAGTTTATCTTCGAGTTATACACCCCATCTTTTGTCTTGCCCTTGGTTTTATACTCCATATAAGGCATACCAGGCATCTCAGGCATAAAAAACTTGAGCTTCACCTTCGCATCGACATTTTTACTATCCTTAAAAAGTGCAACATCGATGAGATTATCCCCCACACTCAAAGGCTTCTTTGAAGTAAGCACCACCTTGTATCCGTCAACCTCTTTTGTCTGATGAATCAAACCGCTGTTTCTTTGGCTCTTCATCGCACCGCCACACTTACCAGCACCGCACTTCATACCCTCTGCATTCAAAGT
>CAZYJF010000132.1:0-4387 GCA_964647715.1 uncultured Sulfurospirillum sp.
TGGGAGCATTGAGGGTGAATGTGCCTACTCTGTTTGTCAGCGGGGGTCCTATGAAAGCGGGGCAGTTAAAAGATGGAACAAGCATCGATCTTGCTACTGCTTTTGAGGCGGTAGGAGAGTATGAAGCGGGGAATATCACAGAGGATAAACTTGTAGAGATAGAGTGTGCAGCATGTCCTAGTGGGGGATCATGTAGTGGTATGTTCACGGCAAACAGTATGAATACTCTTATGGAAGCTATGGGTATAGCTCTTAAAGGAAACGGAACTATTTTGGCACAAACTCCACAAAGAGAAGAGCTTTTAAGAGTAGCTGCAAGAAGGATTTGCGAGATTGCCAAAGATGAAAAAGAGAGCGAAAGATTAAAGATAAGAAATATAATCAATGAAAAAGCTGTTCATAATGCCTATGCAGTAGATATGGCGATGGGAGGAAGCTCAAATACTGTTCTTCATATGTTGGCGATTGCTACAGAAGCTGGAGTCGATTTTGATCTAGCAAAGATCAATGAAATGAGCAAAAAGGTCTCTCACATCGCTAAAATCTCTCCATCACTTACGACTGTACATATGGAGGATATTCACAATGCAGGAGGGGTTAGTGCTGTGATGAATGAAGTTTCAAAAAGAGGCGATATCCTCTATCTTGATAACCCAACGATTGAGGGAGAGAGTATCGGTGAGAGGATAAAAAGTTCTCAGATAAAGGATACAAAGATCATTCACACTATCGATAACCCATACTCAAAAGTAGGTGGTCTTGCCATACTCTTTGGAAATTTGGCAAAAGAGGGAGCGGTTGTAAAGAGTGCTGGAATCGATCCAAACATGAGAGTCTTTAGTGGAGAGGCGATATGTTTTGACTCTCAACAAGAGGCGATTGATGGGATTATAGGTGGTAAGGTAAAGCCTGGAAATGTAGTAGTTATTCGATATGAAGGTCCAAAGGGAGGTCCTGGTATGCAGGAGATGTTGGCTCCTACTTCATTGATTGCTGGAATGGGTCTTGGGGATAAAGTAGCTCTCATTACTGATGGAAGATTTAGTGGAGCCACAAGAGGAGCTAGTATCGGTCATGTAAGCCCTGAAGCAGCTGAGGGTGGAGTGATAGGACTCTTAAGAGATGGAGATATTATCGATCTTGATGTTGATAACTACAAGCTAGAAGTAAGGCTCAGTGACGAGGAGCTTGAAAAAAGAAGAAAAGAATTTAAGCCAAAGAAAAAACCACTTGATAGTTCATGGTTAAAGCAGTACAGGATACTAGTTACAAATGCAAGTAAGGGAGCAGTTTTAAATACTGAACTTGATTGTTAGTTTGCAAGATTTACTTGCAAACTACTTTTTGACACTAGAGACAATAACTCCTCTAAAATCTCCATTTTTAAATCCAAGCGCATTGTCGTCAGGATAGAACTCCTTGATCTTTGCCTTTAATTCATCACTCACATTTTCACCATGACATTTTAGACATACAGCTTGAGTAAGAAGTGGCTTGTAGTATCGTATATGGGTACCATCATCAATTTTTACTATATTTTGAGGTGTCAGTTTATGTTCACTTGCTCTTTGTTCAAAAACACCCATAACACCTTCATCTATCGGATCTGGAGCATTTTTTGGGTTTCTTACTCTAAGTGCTGTTCTTCTTACAGATGCACCATCAGGAAGTTTAGAGTTTACCTCCTTTGTGATTTGCATAGCTTTGCTTGCACAAAATTCAAGTGCTTTTACTCCACTAGGATCAGCTTTTAGAGCCTTTTTTAGGTGACTTTTTAATTCAGTACCTAGCATTTTGATATATTTTACTCCTTCAGGAATATTTTGAACTTTTGTTTGAGTAGTCTCATGATTGACACTTTGGAGTGTTATAGCATTTGAACTGTTAGAAGTTTTGGCAACTTTTGTCTGAGATGCACCACTGTTTTGATTATTTTGATGACTTACTATTTGTGGCCACCAAGCACTCTCTGCATGAAGCAAAGTAGAAACTGTAATAAGTGTAAATATCATTCTTTTTTTCATTTCTTTCTCCTAATAATTTGCTCGATATTAAATCATCTCAATTATATCTAATCTTATATTAACCGCTATTTTCATATACTCCATTTATGAGATGGAGAGATGTAAAACAGGGACGAGTGCAAAGTAAAAGTGAAGTTGATAAGCCATCATATAGTGCAAATGCTAGCAATATCGTCAAGTTCAAAGCATTTATAACTGATGCTTTTTTACTCTCTATGCCTATTATCTATATCGTTATGTATCTTATCTTTGGAGGTCGTGAGGGTTTTAGGGATCATATGCTTATGGGGTGGATCTACTTTCTTCTTCCTCTTGGTATCATCGTAGCTTTGTTTCAATCTCTCAAAGGACAAACTCCTGGGATGAAAGCTTATGATCTAAAGATTGTTGATCTAAAAGATCACTCTAATCCATCATTTATAAAAGCATTTTGGAGATTTCTACTCTTTAACTTTTCCTTTTTTACTCTTTTGCCTCTCTTATTAGGAGTGTTTCGTAAAGATAAAAGGGGATTATGGGATATTTTTTCAAATACAGCTGAGATCGAGATAGATAGAGTTGAATCGTAAAACTTTTGCACTTGTGAGTGCATTTTTCTTTTTTTATTTTAGTATCATTGGTGTTTGGGTTATCTTTTTGCCAAAGATTTTGCACTCATTGGGATATTTGCCATTTCAAATTGGTGTGATTTTTTCTATTCCTCCATTGATGAGATTTCTAACTCCATTTTTGTTTTTAAAACACTTTAAACTCACAAAAACTATCCTTTATATAAATCTTGTGATGATGCTTCTTTGTATCCCTCTTTTGTATCTAACTATTGATAAATTTGTGCCATTTGCTATAGCAAATATATTTTTTGGATTCTCTTTTAGTTTTATTCTTCCATACATCGAATCATATGCACTTGTTTTTCTAAAAAAAGAGAAGTTTGGTCGTTCTAGACTCTTTGGCTCTATCGGGTTTACCCTTGTGGCATTGATTCTGGCAAGAAATTTTGATACTTGGATGGGACTTCATTTCATCAGTGTAAGTGTAGTGATGAGTGCATTTTTTGCCTATCTTATATCGCTTGAAGATGGAGTTAACAAAGGCGATGATGAAGCAGATAAAAGCAGATTTGATCTTCTAAAACATCTTCCTTTGTGGGTAAGTATCTTTTTGATGCAAGTTGGATTTGGGGCATTTTACAGCTTCTTTACCATCTATGAAAATGAGCATGGTATCTCCTTGGAGATGGTAAGTTATCTATGGTCATTTGGAGTTTTATGTGAGATAGTGCTGTTTTATTTTCAAGAGTATATTATCAGGTATGATCTGTTTAAGTTGATACTTATTTCAATATTTGTGACGATACTTAGATGGCTGATCTTATATCTTTTTCCGTCATCTTTGTTTTTGGCATTTGTATCTCAAGCTTTTCATGCTTTTAGTTTTGCTTTATATCACACAGCAACTCTTAGTTATCTTTATAGACTCTATGGTGATAAAAAGCTAGCAGCTCAGTTTTACTATGGTTTTGGTTTTGGTTTGGGTGGCTTTGTAGGGTCTATAGTGGCTGGTTGGTTTTATGGAGATTATCTATTTTTAAGCTCTGCTCTTATCACATTTTTTGCACTTATCTTTTTGATCTTGGATAGATCACCCAAAAAGGTGATCTAAAATCTATCTAACTGAGCTTTTACTATATCTCTTCTTTTGTTTGCAAACTCTTTTACTGCCTCTTTATAGACACTAAAATCGTGAGGTAAGATATTGTATCCCTCATCTCCGATAAACCATTTTGAAGGCTCAACTGAAGGTACATAAGGTGCTCTTTTAGCAAATATCGCATTTGCAAGATTATTTACATTTTCAGGAGAAAAGGTAGTATCAAGTAGATGGTAAAATCTCTGTTTAAACTTCGCTTTTATAGAAGGATCACTCATAAGAGTATTGAAGATATGAGATAACTCATGATCTTCAGATCGTATTCCATCAGCACCATTTAAATTATCTGCTCTTAGTGCATTGTAATTGTTAAATCCTTCATCAAGATCATCAAGCATCCATCTCCACTTGGCTCCTGGCTTTCTCTCTCTCCAAGCTCTAGTATTTGCATAAGACCAATCCTCATTTCCACTATATACCATCAATGCTACATAATCAATGAAACTATCTACATCAACTGCATTTGCCATCTGGCTTGGAGTATGTATTTTGGCAAGTTTTTTGTACTCATCTAATGAACCCTCTTTAACCTCATGTGAGTTTTTGATGATATCTAGTTTATCTTTTTTAATCTCTGGGTGGTTGTTGTTGATAAAGTTTTTACTTTTTGTCTCTCTAAAGTTATAAACTCCCCAGTAATTTCCATTCATATA
>CAZYJF010000133.1:0-4375 GCA_964647715.1 uncultured Sulfurospirillum sp.
CTTTATCCTCAATGCCATTGTAGATATCCATCACTATATCCATAGGATCTTCACTCCTTGGGTTGTCACTTGTTAAATAGATTTTTTTTGCAAAACGATTGGCAACCCTACCCATCATAACTCTTTTACTTTTGTCTCTATCTCCTCCAGCACCAAATACTACGACAATATCTTGATCTTTAAGACTATCAAGGACTTGTTGCATACCATCAGGAGTATGTGCAAAATCAACAATGACTAGAGGATCAAAGCTTACCACTTCCATCCTTCCACTAACCCCTGCAAAATTCTCAACAACTTTACAAATATCCTCAAGTTCTATCTTTGTCAAAAGTTTTACTGCTGAGATTGCTGCTAGTAGATTATATACATTAAAGAGTCCCTGCATTGGCGAGTAAAAATCACACTGCTTATCAAAATGTCTCAAAATAGCACTTATGCCACTGTTTAGTGTAAATGCTGTTATATTAAATGAAGCAGGAGCATCTAGTGCATATGTATAACAGTTTTTTGGATTAAAATCTATCTTTTTGCTGTCTTTATTGATTAGTTTGAGCGAATCATCTTGAAAAAATTGAGATTTTACTCTTTTGTATTCGTCAAAACTTTTATGATAGTCTAAGTGATCTTGGCTAAGATTTGTAAAGATTTTTAGTGCAAATTTTAAAGATTCTATTCTATCTTGATCTAAGGCATGCGAACTAACTTCCATCACAAAATATTCACATCCTTGCTCTTTTGCTAAGAAGATATTATGTATTGTCTCTAGTATAGGAGGTGTTGTCAAACCTTTTTCTTTTACCCTCTCTTCGTTGACAAAAAAACCTCTAGTTCCCTGAAGAGCTACTTTAAAATCAAGATCAAGTAAAAATGAATATATTGCTGCAGCTGTTGTAGTTTTGCCATTGGTTCCTGTGATTCCAACAATTTTCATATCTAGTAGATCAAGATATTGCATAAGAATTTGAGGAGTTACGATAAATGCATCTTTTTTCTTTGCTTCTTCTAAGAAATCTTCATTTTGCTTAGTTACGAAAAATGCAGTATCTCCACCACATTCACGAGAATCATCACTGATGTATCTATAATTTTTATGATTTACTTCTATTTTCAATAATCAAACCTCTATTTGCCCTAGAGTCTTTTTAAAAAACTCTTCATGAGGGTATAAGACAATCGCATTTTCAAGAAAATTAAGTGCTGTATTTGTATAGCCATTTTCAAGTAAGTTCGTGATAAATTCTACAAAATCCTCTTTTGAATCGATGACTATCTTTGTACTAAAAATAAGATCTTCAAAAGCTCTTTTAAAGTCACCTCTAGCTTCTACCAATAGTAAGAAATCACTATACAAGACATACTCTGCTAATTCGGTATTTATGATATTTGTTAATGGATCTATTTCTTCATTGCTAGTTCCAAAATTCTCTTTTAATAGATCTTCAAGCAAAGTATTTACGCTTTGTATATTTTGTTTTCTTGCATTTTCGTAAAAATCATACAAAGTATTTGCATCAAGTTCATTTTCTTGTGCCATATCTGAGAGAATAAATCCAATCTTAGCATCAAGATCATTTGGCTTATCAAATAAAAACTCTTCAAATTTTTTCATAGCATCTTGATATCTTTTTTCTTGAAAAAGAGTCTTTGCTTCAAGTTTTTTATTACTCAATTTTCAGTCCTGCTTTGCTATCTCTTCTATCATATCCTCCATACCAGGAGCGATATTAATCACTTCAATTTCAGGATGTATATCCATTCTTAACTGTCTTTCTATTCCGTATTTGACTGTTTGATTACTAGCACTACAACCAACACATGCACCCTCAAGCTGTACAAAAACTTTACCATTTTTGATATCTAACAGTTGCATACCTCCACCATCAAGTGCTAACATAGGTTTTACCTTCTCTAGTGACTTTTCAACTACTGGTCTTAACTCTTCATCGCTAAAAGGAATCATAACTTCTCCTGTACTTTAATACTCTATTTTAACACAAAGATTACTAATAAAATGAATAATTGGGAGAAAAAATATAAAAAAGAAAGAAAACGGATCGAATAAACGATCCGTGTAAATTAAACTAACTCTATAAATGCCATCTCTGCGGCATCACCTCTTCTGTTTCTAGTTCTTATAATTCTTGTGTAACCACCATTTCTATCTTTATATTGTGGTGCTACTTCTTCGAGCATTTTTTTTGTACTCTCTTTATCTTGAAGCTGTGCAAATACAGCTCTATGAGCATTAAAATCACCAACTTTAGCTTTTGTTATAAGCTTTTCAAAGTATGATCTTAGCTCTTTAGCTTTTGGTAGTGTCGTCTCAATTCTACCGTTTTCTATCAAAGCAATTGATAGGTTTTTAAGTAGTGCTTTTCTATGAGATGAAGTTCTACCAAGTTTTCTATATCCATGTTTATGTCTCATCTTTATACCTCACCTTTATCTATTTTTAACTCTTGAATTCTTGTTACCAATGCTTTTTGGAAATCATCGTCAAATTTATAACCCACAGGGAATCCCAAAGCTTCAAGCTTACCTGTAATCTCTTCAAATGACTTTTTACCTAAGTTTTTTAAACCTTTTAATTCTAACTCACTCATCATACTCAATTCTGCAATATACTTAATATTTGCACGATCAAGACAGTTAAAACTTCTAGCACTCAAGTTCATTACGCTTACATCTTGAAGAAGTTTTTTCATATCAGCAGAGTTTTCAAAATCATCCTCAATTGAAGTGACATCTATATCTATAGCTTTTGAAAATACTGCCACTTGAGAATTTAATGCCTCAATAGACTCTTTAAACGCTTGAACAGGAGGGATCTGACCATCTGTTTCAATGTCGAATATAATCTTCTCAAATGTAGGATCATCTTCTACAAGAACATTCTCTATCTTATATAAAGCCTTTCTTACCGGAGTAAAAAATGCATCTACGGCGATATAATCATCAGGAACACTCTCTCTAAACTCTTCACTAGGAACATATCCTATACCCTTTTCTATGATCAAAGAGAAATTGAGTTCTGCATCTTCATTTATGGTCGCTAAGTAATTATCAGGTGTAACAACTTCAACTAAATCATTGTTCAAGTCTTCACCCTTCACCTCTTTATGACCTTTAAAAGAGTAAGAAACCTCTACTTTATTTGATTCATCTTTGATCTTAAATCTAATGTTTTTTAGGTTTAAAATAAATAGTGCTACATCTTCAAGCATACCTCTGATGCTATCAAACTCATGTGTAACACCATCAATCTTTACACTTGTCACAGAATATCCCGCAGAACATCCATACAAAAGTCTTCTAAGAGGATGAGCGACAGTTATTGCAAACCCAGATTGAAACGGGTAAACAATGATATTTACCCTATTTTCACTAATTTGTTCAATCTCAATCTCTGATGGGATATACAATGATGTGCTAATTTTTTTCATATTTGTCCCTTATTTTTATTTTGAGTATAGCTCTACTATTAGTCTCTCTTCAACAGGTATAACAACCTCTTCTCTCTCTGGAATTCTAGTATAGATACCATATCCTTTGTCAACTTCTACATCAACCCACTCAACGATACCAGTTTGAGAAGTCAACTCACCAGCTCTTACTATTTGAGGATTTTTCTTAGACTTTTCTCTTATCTCTATCTTTTGTCCTGGTTTTACTCTGTATGAAGGGATATTTACTTTCTTACCATCTACTAAGATATGACCATGAGTTACTAACTGTCTTGCAAAAGCTCTAGTAGTTGCAAAACCCATTCTATAGACTACATTATCCAATCTTCTCTCAAGAAGTTTTATCAGGTTTGCACCAGTGTTACCTTCCATCTTGTTGGCATCTGCAAACAATCTTCTAAATTGCTTTTCACTAACACCATACATGAATTTTGCTTTTTGCTTTTCTCTTAGTTGAAGACCATATTCGCTGATCTTTGATCTTCTTTGACCGTGTTGACCTGGTGGATAAGGTCTTTTCTCTAATGCACTTTTACCTGCTAATCTTCTCTCACCCTTAAGTGCCAAACTAGCACCAAGTCTTCTTTCTATCTTCTCTACTGGACCTCTATATCTTGCCATTGCCTACCCCTACACTCTTCTTCGTTTTGGTGGTCTGCAACCATTATGTGGAAGTGGAGTCACATCTTTTAAAAATAGAACTCTTATTCCTTCAGTCGCACCTACACTCTTAACAGCAGTCTCTCTACCGCCACCTGGACCTTGTACTCTAATACCTACTTCTTTGATACCATGTTCCATAGCTTTTGTCATCGCATCTTCTACTGCTTGTTGTGCTGCATAAGGAGTTGATTTTTTACTTCCTTTAAACCCTAGGCTTCCAGCACTACTCCATGCAATCGCATTTC
>CAZYJF010000134.1:0-4346 GCA_964647715.1 uncultured Sulfurospirillum sp.
GCAGATAAAAAGCTTCGGAAAGATCTTTATGGTTGCAATCAAGCCACCACCAAATGATCCAGTAGCGATGATAGAAAAACTTGTTGAGTTTGCTACAAAAGCAAGAAAAGATGGAATTTTAGCACTTGAAGGTGATATGGCAAATGAGGAGAATGAGTTTCTAAAAAAGGGTATGGGCATGGCTATAGATGGAAATGAGCCTGATATCATAAGAGACCTTTTAGAGATTGATCTAGAACAGATGCAAGCTAGACACAGTTCAAATCAGTCACTTTTTGGTCAGCTAGCTGGATTTGCTGGTGCTATGGGAATGATTGGAACTTTGATTGGGCTTGTGGCAATGCTTTTAAATATGGCAGATCCTGCGGCTATTGGTCCTGCTATGGCTGTGGCTCTTCTTACTACCATGTATGGAGCGATGCTTGGAAATATCATCGGAGGTCCAGTGGAAAATATCCTTGGAATTCGTAGTAATGAAGAGACAATTTTAAAGACACTAATCATTGAGGGGATTATGTCTATTCAAGCTGGAGATAACCCTAGAGTATTGGAGCAAAAGCTATTAGCATTCTTGCCACCATCTCAAAGAAAAAGTCAATTTGACTAGGATGAGAAATGGGTAAAAAGTGTAAGCAAGTAGAGTGTCCTAAATGTCTTCCTGGCTGGTTGGCAGCATTTGGTGATCTTATGAGTCTATTGCTCTGTTTTTTCGTACTTTTACTCTCTATGTCCACTATGGATGCGAAGAAGGTATCTGAAGCAGTTGGAAGTTTGGCTGGGGCTTTGAGTGTGCTTGAGGGTGGAACTCAAACAGAAGTCTCTCCAAAAAGAAATCAAGAGGCAACCCCAATAGAACAACAAGATGAAACAGCACAAAAACTAAAGACTCTAAAAAAGACGATAGTTGAGATGAACGAGATGAGATCATCTAGTGACAGTGCCAAGACTACTCTTGAAGAGGCAGAAGATGGATTTATCCTAAGGCTTCCGGCAAAACTTCTCTTTAAAAAAGATAGTGCAACGATAGATAATGATGATGCTTTTTTATTTCTAAAAAGAGTGGCATTGATTATCGATAAATTACCAAAGACTATCACTTTAAATATCATAGGACACACAGACGACACTCCAAGACCTAGTGGGAAGTGGAGTAGTAACTGGGAGCTTGGAAGTGCTAGAGCTATATCGGTAGCAAAAGAGTTAATTAAGGATAAAGTAAATCCCAAAATTTTAACTGTCTGTTCAAAAGGAGAATATGATCCAATAGCTTCAAATCTAACAGAAAAAGGTAAGGAAAAAAACAGAAGAGTTGAGCTATACTTTTTCTCAAATCAAAGCGACAAAAAACCAGATGCCCAAAAAAGTATATTGGATAAGGGGGTGAAAAAAGGAGGATAGTATTAGGATATTTATCGTTCTAGCACTTCTTTCATTTCACCTGTTTGGGGCAGATAGTGTGGCTATCCCAAAAGTAGATATATCAATCACAGCTCCAAATACTCCAAGTGATTTAGTAGGTACTTTAAATCTGCTTATCATCCTCACCCTTTTGGTTTTAGCACCTTCACTTATCCTTATGATGACAAGTTTTTTAAGGCTTCTTGTAGTCTTTTCATTTCTAAGACAAGCTCTTGGAACTCAGCAGATGCCACCAAATCAGATCATGGTCTCTTTGGCTTTGATCTTGAGCTTTTTTATCATGCAACCTGTGGGCGAGAAGGCTTATAAAGATGGTATAAAACCCTACATCGATAAAAAGATAGACTATGAAGAGGCTTTTGTGCGAGGAGTCAAGCCGTTTAAAGAGTTTATGATTAGAAATACTAGAGAGAAGGATTTGGCACTCTTTTACAGAATAAGAAAGTTGAAAAATCCTAAAACATTTGATGATGTACCTCTTTCTATAGCTACTCCTGCATTTATGATCAGTGAGTTAAAGAGTGCCTTTGAGATAGGATTTTTGCTCTTTTTGCCATTTTTGGTTATAGATATGGTTGTGAGTTCTGTGCTTATGAGTATGGGTATGATGATGCTTCCTCCGGTGATGATCTCGATGCCGTTTAAGCTACTAATATTCGTGCTTGTTGATGGGTGGAATCTGCTTATAGGAAATCTGATAGAGAGTTTTAAGTGATGGAGTGTAAGTATTTTGGAGAGTGTGGCTCTTGTACACTTTATGATCTTAGTTATGAAGAGCAGTTAAGTTATAAGATAGAGATTGCAAAAGAGATACTTAAGTTTGATAATCCTAGCATCATACGATCTCCTAAAGAGCACTTTAGAAATCGAGCTGAATTTAGAATCTGGCATGAGGGAGAAGAGCTCTTTTATGCGATGCATAGACTGCAAAAAAAAGAGCTTTTGAGTATAGACAGCTGTCAGATAGTCTCAAAAGAGATCTATTCACTTATGAGCCTCTTGCTTGATTTTATAAAGTCAAGTGATCTGTTAAAAAACAGACTCTTTAGCATAGAGTTTTTAAGCTCAACAAGTAAAAATCTCTTAGTAACTCTCATCTATCACAAGAAAATTGATGAAAAGTGGAAAGAAAAAGCCAAAGAGATAGAGGATAAGTTTGGAATCAAGGTTGTTGGAAGAAGCAGAGGTGTAAAGATAATCGTTAGTGATGATTATATAGATGAGAGTTTGCAGATCCTTTCAAAAGAGTATCAATTTAGACTATATGAGAGTGGCTTTATTCAACCAAATCTATCTGTCAATATCAAGATGATTGAATGGGTGATTGAGAACTTGAGTGAAAATCGCTCTCATTTACTCGAACTCTACTGTGGACACGGGAACTTCACAATCCCTCTTAGCTTCTATTTTGATAAAGTCTTGGCTACTGAAATCTCAAAAGCTTCTATTAGATCAGCACTCTTTCACAAAGAGATAAACAAGGCAAAAAATATCGAATTTGCTAGAGTTAGCAGTGAAGAGTTGGTAGAGGCATTAAAGGGAGTTCGAGAGTTTAGACGGCTAGAGCATATCGATTTGGGTAGTTATAAATTTTCTCATATATTTGTCGATCCTCCTCGTGCAGGGCTTGATTTTAAGACTTTGGATTTTGTGAAAGATTTTGAAAATATTATATATATCTCTTGTAATGTTGAGACACTAAAAAGAGATCTAGAGCTTCTTGAAACTACTCATGATGTGGTCAAATCGGCATTTTTTGATCAGTTTGCATATACTAGACACTTGGAATCTGGAGTTATTTTACAAAAAAAATCGCTATAATCAGAAAAAAAGGAGACTCACAATGAAAATCGATCTTGATGAAAATATCGAAGAGTTTGAAAAAGTTAGTGATATTAGTGTCGATTTGACGACTGATCTTGGTCAAACTACACTAACAACTGGTGAGATATTAAAGCTCAAAAAAGGCTCAATCATCGATCTAAATAAACCTGCTGGTGAGAGTGTGGAGATCTTTATCAACAACAAAGTCATCGGTAAAGGTGAAGTGATGGTCTATGAGGATAACTTGGCAGTTAGGATAAATGAGATACTAGACGCTGATACGATAATCAAATATTTCAAAAAAGAGCCTAAATAGTGAAGATATTACTCTTTTTGATACTTTTGTTTGTGCAGTTGTTTGCGAGTAAGATAGTAAGCCATAAAGTATATGAGAAAGATAACAGAGTCGATATCATGCTCACTTTTGATTCGGAGTATCTTGGAAAGATAGCTCAAAAAAGAGACTCAAAAGGTGTCAATCTCATCTTAGATGATGCTGTGATAGAAAAAACCACAAAGAAAAAAATAATCTCTCCCATAGTACAAACTCTCGAACTAATACCCATCGCAAAGGGTACTATCATAAGGTTAAAAAGTGATGAGAGATTTGATGTGCAAGCATCTAAAACAGTGGATAACTATGGCTTAAGACTTAGGATCACTACTTCAAAAGAGCCAAAAAACAAGCCACTACTAGATGAGGATCTGATAGTAAATGATGATGAAGATATCACTATCAAGACCAAAAAAGAGAGTTCTATAGGAGATGCATATCTAAGGGTAATCTTTGTCTTGGCACTTCTTCTTGGGCTCTTGTATCTGCTAAAAAAGTGGCTAGAACATAAAGGTCTTCAGAGTGGATCTTGGCTATTTGGAAAAGATAAACAAAAGATTCAAAGTAGTCAAAAAAGTCCTATCAAACTAGTTCAACAAAGAGCCATAGATCATAAAAACAGGATCGTTTTACTCACATTCAGAGATAAAGAGTATCTGCTTTTGCTAGGTGAGAGCAATGTGCTCTTAGATAAGTTTCCAAGTGCAGATGGAAGCAGTGACTTTGATACAGAACTTAGCGAGCATGAAAAAGCTCTAAAAGAGTTCAT
>CAZYJF010000135.1:0-4344 GCA_964647715.1 uncultured Sulfurospirillum sp.
ACCACGGGTTATCCCCGTGATCTTAGAACTTTCCTATCAGGTTAACAAACCACCCTTTGGCTTCATAATCATTTGCTTTAGTAAGATCATCGCTAAAGTCACTGAAGTTATAACCTACACCAAACTTGATGTGTGATCCTATGTGTCTATATATTCCTGCAAGAAAACCTTTTTTATCTCCATCATCCTCTTGCCAGAGCTTATGCCCCTCAAGCAAAATATCCCACTTTTTGATTAAGTGATAATTTACTCTTAAAGCACCAAGATATATATTACTTTCAAACCACTCTCCGCTATCTCTCTCAGCTCTCATGCTGTATCTTTTCCCTGCTATTTTTGAGCCTATTGTCCATTTTGAAGATATTTGATAACTTCCTTCAAGACTTAATATGTGGCTCTTTTCATCAGGAGAACTAAGCTCTTGATCTAGTGATGAAAGATCATACAAATATGTATATTTTCCTATCAGATTTAACCTAGCATTATCAATCGGACGATAAGCAAAACCGACACCAGCTTCTGTAAAAGTAGCCTCTTTTGATTTGTCGAGATTGTCAGTTGTCTTTGAGAAGTTATACTTTGCAAGCAGTGCCCAAGACGGATTTAGCTTGTAGCTTAGTCTGTTTGTTGTTAGATACTGCTCTTGGTTTGAGTCGGCACCTTTATCTTTTCTGTATTCAAGCTTTGTGCTTGCTGTTATTCCTTTGGTTCCATAGTGAAGAGATGTCGATATCGCATCTCTGTCTCTTTGATTGTTATCATCATAGCTTGTTTTGTTATATGTGATATTTGCCAAGAGATATTTGCTAAATGCATAATCTATCCCAAAGCTATTACCAAGTCCTGCCATATTGTCACTATGGCTAAACTGATGCTCACTAAATATACTCAAAGCATCGCTTAGTCTTGCTTTTTGTCCAAGAGTTAGAGTGTTTTTATCTCCCTCAGTCGAATCGGTTGATAAGATATAGTTTGTATATACACTATAATTCTCACTCACCCCATAATCTGCACCAAACTGAATCGAATCACCTCTATCACCCGTGCTAGCCTCTGCATTTAGACTTAGCCTTCCCATATCATAATCGGCACCTACGGTATAAAGATCATTATTTGCATAATTCCCTTCTTTTGATAGTGTATATTGACCAGCTACATAAACATCAAAAAATGAATTGATTTGATATTTTGCCTTTAATCCTGCGAGTGTTCCTTTTCCAAGGCTATCTTGATCTACATATCTTACCTCAGCTCCCAAAGTAAGATCTTCAAATCTCTTGTCAGCCTCTATACTTGCAGTAGTCTCTTTAGCATTCTCCTGCTCTAAAACTGTAGCTCTTGCTTTGATAGTCGCATTGTGATCTAAGTATGAGAGAGCCTCTATACCATAATCATCTACATCTTTGCTACTTCCAAGCCTTGCATTTGAGAATCCTTTTTCTCTTTTTTTGTACCAGATAGAAGCGATTGAGTCATTTTTTACATTTTTAAAATCTGACAATGATACTTTTGCTTCTATTCCATAGGCATTTCCGCTTGCATCTGTGTTGTTAGAATCTATCTGGTCAAAGTGAAGCCCACCATCAAGTGATCTAAAGTTTGCACCATCACTTTGAATAGCATCACTGTTTGCAAATTCAGCTTTTATATAGGTGTTTTTACCACCTCTTAGAGTCAGATCAGCTCCTCTTACTTCATAATCACTGTCACTTCTACCCTCATGTGCATAGGTAGCTCCGATAGCTAAATAGTCTGTTAGCCACTCTTTTGCTCTAGCACCGTAAGTTGCCTGATTTGCTTTGAAGTCATCAGGAAGATACTCATAATCAACCTTTAGTACCACTTTGTTACCATCAAGAGGAGTATCTTTTATGATAGAAGGACCGCTTAGTCTGCTTCTTGGCACAAGAGGTCTTGTAAGTATTATTCTTCCTTGGATCTCATCTATCTCATAATCTTTGCCAAGCTTTAACTCTTTTTTATCAGCAACTCTTAGAGAATTTCTCTCCTGAACTTCTACCCAGACTTTTGCACTTCCTTGAACGATATCTCTATGTTTTAGATAGTAAAGACTTCCTCCCGTTCCTTCAAATTCATTATGAGCATAGGCACTTTGTGCCTCAGAGGCAAATACCGTAACATCTGTTTTATTATCACCATATTTGGTTACATCCATAGAGGAGTGCTGAAACTTGGCACCATAGAGAGTCCTATTTACATTTGCAAACTCATTTTCCGGTTACTCCAGTGTTGAAGTTACCCCAGAGTGCTTTTGATTTGTCCCACTCCACCTTCACATATAGTTTACCCTCACTGTCGGTATCTTTATAAGAGGTAGAGTCATCACCATAGACATAATAGTACTGATCTGGATCAAGATGTCTAAATGCCGTTTTTGGATCCTTCTTCTGGATATTTTTGAACATATCTTTGATATCACTCTCTTGAGTATCTAACTGGGCAGTTACTAGATATTTACCCTTGATCTTACCCTTTAGATAAAAAGCCAATCGCCCATCTATGAAGATATCCTCATTGAAGTGATCATCTGCTTCAAGTGGCTTGATATTTCCACTGACATCATATTTACCAGCTGTAAAATCAGCGAGTCCTACCATGAACAGATGATTATCCTCCACATCCAAAGACAAGGCTTTTTCAAACATATTTCCTTGTGGATCAAGCACCGATACAGGTATCTTATAGTGTCCCGCCCCTCTTATCTGCTCATAGACAAATTTACCACTCTTATCAACTCTGACCTCTTGCTCACCAATCTTTAGCATACTATCAGGAGATATGCCACTTCCATATACTCTGACTCTTGCTCCTTGTATTGGGATTGATCTAGCCCTTAAAGAGCTTTTGCCAAATATCTCACCCTCAATATCTCTAAAGCCACCCTTTTTCTTACTCTTTTTGACTATCAATCTTTGGGCATAAGTTTCATCATAGTTACCATCTTTATCAAAAACCTTTAATATATACTCATATCTGCCTTCAGGAGAGAGTGTGAACTTCTCATCTTGAAATCTCCACTCAAGCTCATCACTTAAATCATCTCCTTTGATACTCTTAATCAAAACCTTTTGATTGGCTCTTGTTGTGTCATAGATATCTATCTCATATCTTTTGATGAAGTTTTTATAGTTGTTATAGGTATAAAACTTCAAAGCATCTTGGCTCTTAAGATACAGAGGCTGGGCTTTTATCTCAAGCTTTGGATCACTGTTTAATGGATCTGAGCTCACCCATACCACACCACCATCATCAAGATAAGCTTTTCTTGTGATCTGCTCTTTTGTTACGATATCTTGAGATATCATCTGCTTGGTCTCTATCGATACATCAACACGACGGTTCTTTTTCATACCACCACTTGGTCTGTCATTTTCCGCCTTTGGTTTACACTCTGCATGATCTACAATTACTGCTTTATACTCATCTTTTGCATATAAAGAAGATGCAAGTAGAGCAGAGAGCAAAATTGTTCTTTTGTTTATCTTTCTCATTTTGCACCTCCTTTTTTAGCTTTAATCAGTCTGTTACAATCCTTTTGCAATATCCCAAATCTCGTACACTCTTTTTTTGTTTTTGGTGCATTTGCTTTGCCCCACCAGTCATATAGAGGATTAAACTTCACCTCTTTTTGACAATTGTCATAAACGACATCTACTTTTTCCATCAAGCTATCACCCAATATGGCTCTTAACTCTTTAAAGACACTAAGTGCTCTTTTGTATGCAAGTTTTTTGTTATACCACATAGGTGCCCTTGCATCTGTGTTACCCTCTATTTTAATCATTCCGTTTCCATACTCTTTTAGCTTGTTTGCTATATCTCTTAGGCTTTGAACCTGATCTGGTCTGATACAATCTTGATCCGAATCAAAATAGATCGAGCCTACTTTAATACTCTTTGTTACAGGAGTCATATCTTTTTTGACATCTACTTTTGTAAACTTGACATCCCTTGATACCCTCTCTCCTTTTGGCAGTTTAACACCAAAATCTATCTCATTTAATTGACCTGCACTAATCCTGTAAACTCTTGGGTTTTCAGTCGTAAATTTTGCACCTTTTGGCAGAGTCGCTTTATCAACTTTGATGATAAAGTTCTTACCTCTACCACCAAATCCACCACTTTTTACATCAGCGATGTGGTATCTTCCATAACCGTCACTCTCAACTACCATACCTTCAACAGTAGCTAGTCTAACTCCTGGGATCCCTTCTTCGCCGTCATCTTGGATACCGTTTGCATTATCATCAGCAAACACTTTACCGACTACTACTGCATTATCCACAAACGGATCTGCAATCACATTGACACTGACTTTTGAGG
>CAZYJF010000136.1:0-4293 GCA_964647715.1 uncultured Sulfurospirillum sp.
GTCCCCATGGAACGATGTTTTTTAGTTGCATAATTTGCCTACTTTTTTGCTATTCTAACATAAGTAGAACTTCTTAAAGAATCTATTAAGAACTTTTATCAATAGATGCTTCATCTTCATGTTTTAGATCTGCAAACTCATCTCGTATAGCTAAAAATTTATCGATATTGTCGAAGAATAGATCAACAAGCTTTGGATTAAAGTGTTCTCCTCTTTCTTCTTCAAATAGTTTTAGTATTTTGTCGAGTGACCAAGCTTTTTTGTAAACCCTATCGCTTCCTAGTGCATCAAATACATCTGCTATGGCGGTGATCTGTCCATAGATATGTATATCATCACCCTTCAAGCCATTTGGATAGCCTTTGCCATTGTACTTTTCATGATGCTCATATGCGATGATAGCAGCAGTTTTGAGAATAGGGCGGTTGGAGTGTTTTAGCATATCATAACCTAATTGTGCATGAGTTTGCATGATAGTAAACTCCTCTTTGGTTAACTTACCTGGTTTATTGAGGATGTGATCTGGTATGGCTACCTTCCCTATATCATGCATAGGCGATGCTTCTTTGATGAGTTGAGCTTCTTTCTCATCTAGTCCATATAAAAGAGCCAAAAGCTTTGAGTATTCTGCAACTCTTCGTACATGGTTACCCGTCTCTTTTGAACGACTTTCTCCGATAGAACCCATAGTGAAGATAACTTCTCGTTGTGTATCTTCTATCTCAGTATTGAGTGCTCTAATCTCAACAAGGGCATTTTGAACACGCTCTTCTAGTGTGTTGTTCAGTTGGTTTATCTTTATTGAGAGTTCACGCTCCTTTGCGATAAGGCTTTCAGCTTGTTTGGTGTTGTCATTGATGAGGTGGAGAATTTGACCTATCTCATCTTCTGGGAAGTGACTAATCTCTTTGACTTTAGAGATGCGACCATGTAAAAAATCATAAAAAGATCTGTTAAACTCTTTTAAAGTTCGAATAGATCCCAAAAATTCAAGAATGATAAAGAGATTAAAGACAATCAACAACAATATTGATACAGCACTCGTAATGATATTTGTTCTTTTATTGTCTGCGACTATTTTTTGAATGGAGAGAATCTTTTGATTAAGCTGTTTTTTTGAGTAAGAGAGTAGTAGATGTAACTCGTCTTGGATTTTATTATTTACTGAACCAAGAGAAATGATAGTGTATATAGCATCTTCAGGACTATCCTCATATGCCTCTGGTAAGTCAAGCAGTATGGCATAATATCCTTGTAGTCTATTTTGTAAATTTTCTAAACTCGTATGTAACTTTTGCTCTTTAAACAAAGAACTTTTTTGTAAACGCTTGATCTGTTCATTGATATGTGCAAAAGTTTTGTCTGTTTTATTGCGTATATCATCATCCACTTTTTTTTGTAGGGCTTTGTTTGTAAATTCAATGGTAAGATCATTAATATCCCTAGATATAGATTGAGTGAGAGTATTTACCCAGATTTCATGTTTGTTGATAGATAGTAGTTGTTTTTCTATAAAGTTTGAGAGTTTATAGTTTTGCCACAAAAATATTCCGATGACAAACATTGTGAAGATGAGTGGTATAAAAAGTTTGTATTTAAAACTTAACTTCTCTAAAATATTCATCTTTTTTCCTAAAAACGAACTGAAAATTGCAGATATATACTTTGTAAAGTATCTAGGGCACGACTCTTTTGCTCTTGTGTTAAATTAGTTAGCTTTTTGGGTTTTCTTTGATACCAGCCACTATCTGTGTAGTCATAATCTATATAAACAGCACCCAATTTGATAAAGCTATATCGATTGATAGGATAAAGTCCATAAAGTTCTGTAGCACTACCTCTAGTAGCGAGTTTGTTATATACATCATAAGAACCTTGTGTAGCTGTTACCCAGTATTTTGAACCTTGATTGTATTCTAGACCTACTTTTAGCTTATCAAAAGTGTATCTTCCTCCTAGCCAAAAAGCATAACCATTTTTGGTATCAGTATCATCATCAATACCATCACGAAGTAAACCAAAATTTTGACCATTATAAGTGTAAAGTACATCAGATGGCTTTGCTTTACTGATACCTATGTGTGCAAAGAGATCTAGGTTAGAGTCTTTTATATTTGATGCTTGTGCCATCATGCCGATGAAGTTTATATCGCCAAGGTTTTTGTTCTCGTTTGAATCAGTTTCCATAGCATTTGCGATGACATTACTCATATGTACATAACCTATCTGAAAAAGAGACTTTGTTAATTTTGGTAAATTTGATTCAAAAAATATACCAGCTACATTTGTGTCTTTGAGTGCACTGTTTTGTGATCCCAAAAAGGCATTTGTTACACCGATCTTAGTTTCATCATTTTGAAATCCTTTTCCATATGCTAATCGAAGTTTGGCATTAGTGATATGTAGAGGTTTTGATAGATCGGCTGTATAGACTATACCATCAGATGCACCATCAAAAACCAGTGCAGAGTAGGTTGATTTTCGTGTCGTGTTTTCTTTGTATTGATGGCTTGGACCATCTGCACTAGGTTGTCTTCCTATCGTCAAAGCAGAAGGTACCAAAGCATCAAAATACCAATCCACATAAGCACGCTCAAGATATACAGAGCTGTCTGAAGGTACACGACCTTGCATATTGTCATACTGACTGTATAAGTGTTTGGTAGAATCTGCCCAGTATTTGTACATAGAGAGTCTTCCATGAAACTTCATTTTATCTGTAATGTCGGCATGCATACAGAGCATAAACTTGGTTGAGAAGATATTGTTTGTAGAAAATTTCGTGCCATCAGCCATCTTCTTCTCAAAGTTGTTCATCTTAACACGAAACCCAAGGTTTAGCTTTACTTTATCAAGCAGTGTGGCTGTCTCTACATCTTCAACTTTTTCATCAAGCAAATCAAGTTGATCTTGTAAATCTTTTATCAGTTTTGCCTGTTTTTGGTTGATAAGTTCTAGTGATTGAAGTTTGCTTTCTAAGCCACTTATATCATTTGCAAAAAGTGATGCAAAATATAAGGGGAGTAAAAGAGTGATTTTTTTCATGTTACATTCCTGCTACTGTCGGATGATCTGAATCTGCCGCATGATCTAAAAGATATTTTTTCAAAATCTTCTGTTCATCTTCAGAAAGTTTATCGATACCATATTTTTTCATTTTACGATCGCTTTTAAAGACACGCTCCCACTGAATAATAGCCTTCTTCCCAGCAACTAGATGTAGCTTTTTGGCGATATCCTCAGCAGAGGCATGAAGCGATGTACCACACATAAAAACAATGAAAATAAGTATATTGACTCTAGATATCTTCATAAAAATTCCAAATATTAATTAACTGTACCCTTTATATCGGATTATTTGATTATTTTTTTAAGAGGTGTTGTTTTTTCTTTAGTGAGTTATACGAAGAACCTTTTTGCATAAATAGAAGGCTCTTTAAAGTGGTTAGCAATAGCATAAATATAGATAGTATCATCTCTAAGTGCATAAAAAATTGTATATGGAAAAGTATGAGTTAATCTTCATCAAAAAATTCACTATATGAGAGTGTTTCTAGTTCTCCTTTTTCAAATAGTGCTTGTCTATCGTCGATCTCTTTAAGCCACTTCTTTTGGATACTCTCATCCATAGGATTAAAACTTTCAATCAGCTTATTGACAATAAAAAGTCGATCTGCTAAAGGAAGATTGAGAGCTTCAGATATTATCTCTTTGTTTGACATTAGTATCCCCTTTTTTCATTTTTTTGTATTATAACATAAAACTTAATGTCCCCTGATGAAACCGTATTCGCCAATCTTCCCCCTCTAATACCCAAATAGAACTACGTAAAGTGGAGGTGTTATCTTTTCTATTTACACTTTTGTATGTGGATAAAATTACCTCTTTTGAGAGTTGAGATATTTCAAAATTCTCTATTATGATAGAGGTTTTATCTGATTCATTAATCAAAGCTTCGATAAGTTCTGTTTTGCAGTAGATTATTCCTGATTTGCCTATCTCTATGAATTTATCAGAGATCAGTTTTTCAAGTATTTCTTTTGAGTGTCGTATTTTTGGCGAGAGAAGACTCGTTTCTAATTTGTATATAGACTCTTTTAGCAAACTTTACACATCCCTAAACACATAACTATGCACTTGTTTATCATGATAATCTACAGGAGAAACAAGTCCTATAAGCACGGCTCTTGCTACTGCTTGGGTTCTGTTTTTGGCATCTAATTTTTCGATAATATTTTTGAGATGAAAAATAGCGGTGCTTTCTGAAATATAGAGTGCTTTAGCAATCTCAGC
>CAZYJF010000137.1:0-4289 GCA_964647715.1 uncultured Sulfurospirillum sp.
TCTAAAGCTTTTGAGGAGTTGCCTGCTAAAGAAATATCTTTAAAATTTGGCCAGATAGTATCATTAAAAAGGTGTTGATCTAGAGCTTCAAGTGTCTCTTTCAGTCCATATATTTTAATCGATTTTTTCAAATCACCATACATATTATCAATTAAAAAGGCTAGATCAACAATATGATCTAAATGAGAATGAGTTAAAAATATATGCTCTATTTTCTTAGCATCATCACCCAAACTGCTGATGATATTTCCTGCATCGATGAGGATATTTTCCGAAACTTGAACACAGGTGCTACCCATGTTTTTGTAGCGACTACCTCCTACTCCTAAAAATCTTATATCATTTTTTAACATTTTTATTCCTATCTTTGATGTCTTGTTTCAAAATCTGCATCGATATTATTTGTACTACCATCTAATCTTTGCTCAATAAAGTGCATATCTCCGTTGGCATGTTCTAGATTGTCACCACTTAATGTTCCTCTTCCTCCACCATCATAGCCATTGTGTGAGTTGAAGTTAAACGAACCATCTCCCTTTAACTTGCCATCTACTTTGATATCATAATCACTCGCACTGTCATTAAATCTTATATCACCATCCATTTTCCCATTTCCTAGATCAAAGCCTAAAACTACACTGCTTGATTTTGTGTCTATTTGACCATTACTTGTACTTCCATTTGTGATTTTTCCTTTGTAGGTGGGTTTACTTTCACCGATGATACTCTCTATATCTTCTAAAGAGTGCAACTCTTTGTTTTTGATCCATGGTTCAAATTTGTCATAGCTTTTTCTTTCCTCAATATTGCTTTTTTTTGTAGATAGATTCTGTTTAGGATCTGTTTTACTTGTTGATTCAACCTCTTTTACACTAGGGTCACTTTTTTTGTCCAATAGTTTTAGTATGACTTTGTTTATTTTTTCTGCATGTCTTGGTGCTTTTGTCTGTTCTACTATGGTTCTCTCGCCTGCATTAACCAATATACTACCTCTGTTAGTACTAACTTCTATCTGTCCATAAGAACAAGCGATAATATCCCGTTGTGGGCTTACTTCACCTATGATTGTAGTACCCCTTACACCGATAGTGGCATTTGCTGTTTTTATTTTAAACATTTTTGGAGAGATTTTTCCTATTTTTCCCGTGATTGATTTGAAGATTCCCTTTCCAACAGAAAATCTAGCAGATACTTTTTTCTTGCTATATATATATTCATCAACTCTTAGGCGACTTTTTTGTCCTAGGGAAATGACTGTTTTATCATTGAAAACGATTTGAAGTTTTGATCTAGCCATTGTTTTTATTAGATCATGCTCTTGTAGTTTTGTTCCTACTTTTACAGGGTAAGTTTGATTTTGTCTTAGTATAGATGCTTCTCCTTTAAGTGCTGTTATTTCACCAATACTTGCTGATAAAGTAGTACCTATCAAGACTATTAGTATTAAAAATTTTTTCATTTAGTTTCCTTAAAACTTGTATTTGTATTCTATTGTGTATATGTTTTTATCGTAGCTGTAGGCATTTACATTTGAATCATTTTTCTTATGTGCATATCCTAGCTCCATTAAAGAGTTTTGTCCTATTTGTTGACCAAGAGAAAATCCTGCATTTAAAATATCATCACTTCTTCTGTAGCCCAAATTTTTATCTAGTTTTTTATATGACTCTTGTAGATAGCCTACATTTGCAGCTATAAAAGTACTTGAAAATATAAAATATTTTTCAAATACAGATGCACTTACGACATCTTTTTCCACATCAAAACGAAGATCTCTTTTTTGATCTACATCATCAAATCCTACTTGTAAGCCTGTTTTTAAACGACGATTTTTATATGTCAAGCCAATATGCACACCTTTTAAAGTGTAGTCTCTCCCAGACATAAATTTTGTATCGTTATTTAAGTAGGATGTCTCTAGGTGAGTTTTTAAATTATTTGAAATTCTATAAGAGATAGTAGGGTTTGTGTATAGATTGTAGGCGACAGCTTTTCCATCAAGATAAGCACCATTTACTCCCATTGGCAGACTAAAAGTCCAATCGTTAATACTCTTTACAATAGCTGTTGAGAGGTTTAAAAAGTTCATATTATTTTCATTATGTGTATGTGCAAACTCGTTGTAGCTATAAAGCGAAGTAACTACATCGATACTGTTTCCGTGATATCTGTGGGAAATGAGAAGTGATGCTAAGCCATATGAAGATTTTGATTTTTTTGTATCATTTTGGAGAGTTCTTCCTGCATATTGTGTATAAAGCTCATCTGTGTTTAGATTGATGTTATCATCATATCCTGCACCGATTGAAAATATAGTCGTGAAAAAGTGTCGTTTTGTCTTTGTCTCTATAGCTTTTAGGAGAGTATCTATTTTTCTCTTTTGATCTATGCTTAAATCTCTTTTTAGTATATCCTTAACTGTTTTTTTAGCTTCGTCATATATCCCTAACTTGTAGAGTGTCATCGCATAATAGATTTTTGCATCAAGATTATTTTCATCATCTATCAATACTCTATCAAATCCTACAAGTGCCTCTTCATACTCTTTGTTATGGTATTGGTTTATAGCTTTTTGAAACTCTGATGGGAATATTTTGTCATTATCTTGAGATTGTGGATTTTTGTATAGCTCAATGATATAAGCATCTTTGTAGAGTTTTTTTATTTCTTGTAGATTTTCTTGAGCAACTTTTAGGCTACTATACTCTTTGCTCACTACTGAGTAGTATTTTTGTAAAAATAGTATTCTTTTTGCATATCTTGAATGTTGAAGAATTTGTTGGGCATTTTTGGCATTTGAATAAGAACCCAATTTTATAAAATATTTTGCATTCATTCCAGCTTGTTTATATAGAGTAAAGTCGCTAAGATCAGCACTAAGCACAGTTATAGATGCTAGTAGCAATAGACTATACTTGTACATAAACCACCCTTGATGTTGTATTATTAGGGTATATATCGACTTATATAGACATTTTTTTACTATTTACTTGTATGTTTTATCACTTCTGTTATATTTTTTGTGCCAGATTTTAAATATTTATCACATCTATCCATATAGATAGCAAAAATTTTGTCATTTCTCATCTCAAAAGCTTGAAAAAATAGCCTATAGGCTTCTTTAAAATTTGCTTGTTTGTAGTGTTCTTTTGCTTTTATGTATAGATCTTCTAAGAGTTGTTCTTCTTTTGTGAATTCTCCTTCTGCAAAGACTTCATAGATCGTAACGGCTTCTTCTTTTCCTTTGACTTGAACTTTGTCGAGTTCTCTTAGTTTGTACTCTTTGCTAAGTTGCATCTTTGTATCTTGGGAGATGAGAATTTTCGCACCATATTTTTTGCACAGACCTTCTATCCTTGAACCTAGATTTATACTATCTCCTATAACAGTATAATCACTTCTTCCCTCAGAACCCATCTCTCCAACGGTTGCTTCTCCTGTATGGATTCCTATACCTATCTCTATGAGAGGGTATGAACTCTCCTTTAGCTTCTTGTTCAAAGAGACTAGAGCTTCTATCTGTTTTATTGCGGCAGTTACTGCTTTGTCAGCATGATTTTTCACCTTTAAAGGAGCATTCCAATATGCCATAATAGCATCGCCGATATATTTGTCAATCGTTCCTTCATGTTCGATTATGATCTGGCTCATTGGCGACATGTAGGTATTTAGATATTTTACTAACTCTTTAGGATCTTTGAAACCTTCAGAAATAGTAGTAAAGTTTCTAATATCTGAAAAAAATATACTCACTTCTGTCTGATTTGCTTCAAAGATATCTTTTTTGTTTTTAAGAAGTTTTTCGGCGACTTGTGGAGAAACTTTTTTGGAAAACTTATCTCTTATCAACTCTTTTTGTCTGTTTTCTTGATAGATCTTGAGAAAAGTTAAAGCAAATACAGTTATTAGTGTTGAAAAAAGTGGATAAGCAAAGTTCAATAAAATATGCTCTTCAAAAAGCATTTTGTAATAAAAAGTAGCTTGTAACATCAAAAAACCAAGAACCAAACCAAAAGATAGCAAAGGTGTAGCATAGATCATGATTAATGAAACTATGATGATAGAAACTAATATAGATACGGTATCTACACCCTTGGCATAAGAGGGAGATGCTATGATTTCGTCGTTAATGATATTGTCTATTACACTAGCATGAACCTCTACCCCTGGATAGGTACTGTCAAAAGGTGTGGCTCTAAGATCAAGTAGTCCAGCAGCAGAAGTACCTAAAAGCACTATAGCACCTGAAAAATCCTTTTTATCAAAACTATCTTGATAGATATCCAAGG
>CAZYJF010000138.1:0-4270 GCA_964647715.1 uncultured Sulfurospirillum sp.
TATTTTTCTAAATTTTTTTTGCTATGATGAACACTAAGAGCAAATGGTAAGGAGTTTTCATCAAAGCATTAATTTTTATCTTTCTTATCGTTACAACTATGTTTGCTGATCTAAGTATCGCTGTCAATAAGGATAGCTATTTTGACAAAATGAGTGCGAAACTTCTATGTCTTTTTTACACCAAACAGAATAAAAATCAATCATGTAGAGTACTAGAGAGTAAATCACCTTTGATGCTTCTTGATAGCAAGGTTGTAGATTTTGCTATTGATAATGGTGAAAATTTAGACAAGCTAGATCATGATAGATTTAAATCACTTGTAGCACTTTATAAAAATCTTCTTTTTTTTATAGTTCCACAAAAAAGTGATATAGAAAATTTCATAGATATCAAAGATAAAAATATCAAGATAGCATATTCAAAAGATGACAAATACCTGATAGATACAATCATAAATAAGTTTGAACTCTCAAAAGAGAAATTTATTCCTATGGAAAAGAAGAAGATATATAAGATGCTAAAAAAGGGTGATGTTGATGCTGCATTAATATTAGAACCATATCAGTCAAAACTTATTAAAAGTATAACAGCTCAAGGTGGTTTTACCATCAGACAACTCGTAAACAAAAAGTTTAGTCAATTGGTTAGATCAAATAATTTTATCCTAAAGGGAAGAATTCTTAAAGTTGATTATCCACAACAAAAGCACAATCTCATAACTATTGGAACAAAAAGTGTCCTACTTACTAATAAAAACACATCTGATGAAAAAATTTATAATCTAACAAACACTCTACTTCTAAATATGGAAAGATTACAAAAATCAGACCCAATCTACAAAGATATATCCAAAAAAAATATGCTAGAGGAGATAGTCTTACCTCAACATGAAAGTTCTACAAAGGCTATAAATGGAATGGATCTAAATGACACTCTCTAAATTTTTATCTCAACTTCTCTAAGAAGATGATCATAGACATCTTTTAGTGTTTCAAAGTTCTCTTTTTTCTTGACCCTTTTTTTACTGATCTCATCCTTCATCACTCTCACAAGTCTGTTTATTCTAGATTGTATCTCTCTTTTGCAACCTTTTTTTTCTTGTTCTATACAGATATTTATCATCTTTGTTAACTGTGGCAAGAGTGAGGATGTCATCTTAGAATATAGATCACTATAGGCTCTTTTTTGTATAAAGTTTTCAAATACTCTTTTTTGAGAATCACTCAAATCCCATACTTTAGCTATATAACTTACCTGACTCTCAATAAATTCGTGCTTTTTTTCTTCCTCTTTTTTTACTGATAACTTTATCTTTTCTACCCTAGCTTCATCCTTACTTAAACTCTTTTTACCTCTTTTTTTATAATACAAACTCACAGCTACTATAAAATAGATAAACAACAAGATCAAAAACAATACAAGCACACCTTTGTCAAAGACCATACTCAACAAAAATGCTACAAAGATTCCAAATAAAAAATAGTTTAACTTATACATCATTAGATAGGTTTAACCACCACCATTATCACAATCAAGATCATCAAAAGTGTAGGGATTTCATTATAAAAACGAAAAAATTTGCCACTTTTGTTACAGTTGCCCTTTTTTAATCTCTTTCTGAAAAAATCTAACGAAAAATGGTATATGATAAGTAGTAAAACTGCTGTTAGTTTGATGTGTAACCAATATCCATTTATCAAAAGATCAGGATTTAGGTATATCATCAACAATCCAGAGATGAGCGAAGCAAAAAATGCCGGTTGACCGATGATCTTCCAAAGTTTCTCCTCTTGTATCTTAATCACATCAGTAAAATTTGCACCATTTTTTGCATACTCCACATGATAAATAAAAAGTCTAGGAAGATAAAAGAGCATAGCCATCCAAGATATTACACTCATCACATGAAATGCCAATATATAGTTATAATACTCCATTCTCAACCTTTCCTTTTTTGTTTGTGATCTGCAATCATATAAAATACAACTCCAGCGATATTGACAATGATAACCTTTTTTTCATCAATAAGCTCTTTTAAAATCATCTTAGATTTTTCACTAAAGAGATTAGCCACATCATCTTCACTTTGAGGTCTAAGAGCAATAGTCTCTAAAAGTTTCTCTTTTGTAAAATCAATTTTATTTTTAGGTGGAGTTTTTGTGATAATATGAACAGGCAAATGCGTAAAAGCCTCTCTTAACTCCTCCAATTTAGCCTGAGTTACCCCCTCAACCGAATAGGCAGGAGGTCTATCAACAGTTCCAAGATCAACTCTACTTAGGTTTATCTCTTTAAGTACATTATCAAGCTCTTTCATTTGCTCAATATTGTCATTGATCCCTTTTACAACTAATACCTCTACAACTAAATCACCCTTATATTTACTACTAAACTCCCTCATACCTTGGATTATCGAGTCCAAAGAAATACTCTCCTTCGCTCTATCTAACTTTCTAAAACAATCATTCGTCGCACAGTCTAATGATAACTTAACGATATCTATATCCATAAGTGCTTCTTGAACTTCTTGAAGTGATATAGTAGAGGCATTACTTAAAATCAAAAGTTTTTTATCCTCTTTTATGAGATTTATCTCTTTAACCAACTCTTTTAAATCCTTATAAAGTGTAGGTTCCCCATTTGCGGTGATTGTAATCACATCAATTTGCTCTTGTTTTTGCAACTCCTCTTTTAACTGTTCTATTACATCTCTTACTTTAGGAGGATTAATGATATGATCTACCACTTTTGCGACCGATAATTCACAGTATAAACAGTCAAAATTACAGCTTTTAAAATCTACACTTAAATCTATGCCAAGAGATATCCCAAATCTCCTAGAGTTAATTGGACCAAAAATATATCTTTTATCCACAAAAGAGCCTTTTTGAAAAATAATTTTACCATTTTATCTAAAAATAGATAATTTTTTTTAACTTTATGCAAGTTAATTGATAATACAATAGCGAATATCTAATTAAAAAGGATTTGTGTTGAGAAAACTGTTAGGATTGATTTTAGGTCTAGGACTATTAATAGTTCTGTCCTATTTTTGTTTCATGGATAAGGTTGATAACATCAAGAATAATATTCTTGCAGATGTTAACAAAGCATATAAAGATAAAGGGCTTAGCTGGGTAAAGCCAAGATTAAAGGGTGATGGTATCTACTCCACTAGAACAGTGATTTTGGAGGGAGAAGCACCAAATGGTACTCAAAAAGAGGAGGCTAAAAAATTAGCACTTCTTCAAAAAGGTGTATTTTCAGTAGAAGATAACTTAAGTCTACCACAAAGCACTGAAGGGCATATGGTAGCTGACAACTCAATACCAAAAGAGAAAGAAGCTCAATTAGAAAATAAGATAGGAACTGATAAAAAGCCTACTAAAGAAGTTGAGAAAAAAGAGCTAGATAAAAAAGCTCTAGCAAATCTTCACATCAACAAAGACAAAGATGGGAAAATTACCATCACTGGTATAGTTGGCTCTCTTGCAGTATTAAATGCTTTAACAGATAAAGCAAAACAGCTATTTGGAGATGATAAAGTTGTCAATGAACTAACGGTTGGGGAAAATGTATCCGATCTTCCAAAAGATGATGCACTATTGGCTATTGATGAGCTATCTGCACTTGATTATGGGCATATGGATATAGTTGATAAGAATCTTACTTTTGAAGGTCATCTTGATAAAGAGAGTAAAAGAGATAACTTAGTAGATGCATTCAAACAGCATTTAAGTACAAATATAGATAGTAATATCAAACTATCAGCCCCACCTGCAAAAGTAGAAAAGAAGAAGGTAGAAGTTGCAACAGTTGACTTAGAGGAAAACAAAACAGTAGTAGCTAAAAATGAATTATCTAATATAATTCAACCAAATATAAAAACTATAAAAGAGGAAGAGAAGAAAGCCAAAGATGACACTGATCTTGCTAAACTACTTCCAAGTCCAAAGACAACAGAAGAAACTACTACGACTCAAGAGACTCCAAAAGAAGAGGAGAAGGTAGTCAAAACTGATAATGAGATATCACAAACTAAAGAAGATAAGAAAACTTTAGCAAATCTTCACATCAACAAAGACAAAGATGGGAAAATTACTATCAGCGGTATAGTTAGTGATTTAGATACCTTAAATACTATTTCACTTAGAGCAAAACAGCTATTTGGAGATGATAAAGTTATCAATGAACTAACGGTAGGGGATAATGTATCCAATCTTCCAAAAGATGACGCACTATTAGCGATTGATGAATTATCTGCACTAA
>CAZYJF010000139.1:0-4236 GCA_964647715.1 uncultured Sulfurospirillum sp.
ATAGCATTTGCCATTTGAGGTGAAATGCCAAGAGCTTGAGCTAACTCTCCTAGATATTGTGCTTCTTTGTTTGTATCTAGATCGATTGCACTTAGTGAAAGAGCATATACTTGTTGCTCCATTCCTCTTGGAATCTCTCTAGCAAAGGCTTCTACATCCAAAGGTGCAGAAAACTCTCTTTTTAAGAACTCTATCTCAGCAGGACTAAGATCACCCAATCTTGATAGAATTTTTTGCTCTTCCTCTTTGTCAAGTCTGCCGTCACTTTTTGCAGCATTGATCATCGCTTTGATTAAAATCTCAGCTTGTTTTGTAGCTTCATGAGGATCATAACCTTGTGGCAAGTGATCTACACTGTGAGGCTGTGGATTTGGCTCATCAGCATGTTGGGATTGCATATACTTTGCCAAAGCTCCAGTTAATAATCCTCCAAGACCTCCTGCAGATGGATTACTATTTTGCTGTGATCCACCACCTAGTAAACTGCCCAATATATCACCCATACCTCCGCTACTTTGAGGAGCTTGTTGTTGCTTTGAAGCACCTCCAAGAAGTGATCCTAGAATATCTCCTATACCTCCGCCACTTTGATTTTGGTTTTGAGCTTGACCCTTTAGAAGTCCTCCAAGAAGATCACCCATACTGCCACCACTTGTAGTTCTAGCATTTCCGCCACCAAGAAGTGATCCTAGGATATCACCCATCATTCCACCACCTTGAGTCTGTTGGTTTGCTGACTGCCCAAGAGCCGAACCTAAAATATTTCCAAGCACATTTCCGCCACTACCCTTTGATAAACCACCACTTCCTAACAAACTTCCTAAAATCTTTATAGTATCAATTGCATCCATTTATGTAATCTCCATTTTTTATTAACAAACAAGTTTTAAAAACCGACTTTTTTCTTTTAACTCTAGCATTATATCAAAAAGTCTATTTACAAAAAGGTATAATTAATTAGACCTTGTTGCTACATTCATCGATAGTCTTTTCGATGTACCCATATAGATCACTAAACTAATACAAATATTGGATAAAATAAGGAATTCTTCACATGGAGTTATAGCTGATGGTTAATAATTTGAGTATATCAATCAATACTCGATTGAGTAAGGTCTGTACTTTTATTTACCTAATTATAACATTTTAGAGGGATAAAAAATAGTCAAAAAACACAATAAGGATTGTTATGTCTGATAAAATAAGAAGTAATATATATTTGGATGTTAACTTAAAAAAACAAGCCAAAGAGATCTTCAAAAGTTATGGATTAAATTTGAGTGATGGCATAAATATACTACTTAAACAAGTAACAGAAAAAAATAACCCTATTCTCATTTCTGGACTAGAAATAGAAGTTGTAGATAAAAATGAGCCTGAATATGAATTAATGCATAAAACTGATAATGAAGAAACTTACTCTTTAGAAGAGGTTAAAAAGTTATTATGCAAATAGAAATCAGTTAAGTGACAAATTATACCAAGCAACCACTTAGTTTGAATTACTCAAAAACTTCTCAAGCTCTTTAATCGCCTTTTCATTTTTGATCCTAAACTTCACCTCTATTCTTCTTGAGGCATCTTTCTTCTCTTTGCCGTTTTTATCCAATATCAGATCGCTGTATGATCTGCCACTTGCTGTTAGGTATCTCTTGTAGAGTTTTTCATTTTTAGGATCGCTTTCATAGATAAACTTCATCACCTCTAGGGCTCTTTTTTGAGAGAGTGCAAGGTTGTAGAGGTAGCTACCGTCTGTGTCGGTGTGTCCTTCGATGATTATCTGATCTATGTAGTCTCTTATCTTCTCATTTAGTAGAAGGGTTTGAATATACTTTTTGATCTTTGCTTTTAGGCTCTGTTTGGCATCCTCTTTTAGGCGGTATTCTCCTTTGTTAAAGAGGATATTTGAAGAGAATCTTATCGATCCGCTTTTTGGATCTATCTGGATACTTTTGCCTAACTCTTTTTTTAGAGTCTTTATCACTTTTATTCTGATCCCTGTGAGGTTTTTTATCTTGACCTTCGTGATATTTAGCTCATCTACCAAAGCTTGGTGCTCTTTGGACTGTTCGAGCAGTTTTGCTTCGAGTGCTTCTATCTCTTTATCTTTTAAGATCAAAACATTTTCATCTTTTTGTAGTTTTAACTTTGTATCTGAGAGGTTTTGATCTAGCTTTGATTGGTTTAGATCGTATTCTAGTAATAGTTCTTTTAGTTTGCTTATCTCTTTTGTTTGAAGTTTTAGATCGTTATTTACTTTGTTGAGTAACTTATCTTTTTCATTTAAATTATCTTCATTTTTTTTGAGATTGTTCGTGAGTGATGCTATTGTATTTTGGAGTCTTTGCAAGGCACTGTTTTTTTTGTTTAGTTCTTGTGAAGTTTCATTGAGGGCTAGTTTACTCTTTTGCAAAGCACTCTGTTTTTGACTCAAATCCTCTTTAGCAAAAAGATACCTCATCGTGATAGCACCTAGTATCAAAATAAAGACGAACAAAAGTCCAGCCATCAAATCAGCATAACTGATCCAAAAGTTTTGCCCATCTTCTTCTTTATGCTTTTTTTTGTACATCATTGTTACCGATTGTCTATGATTTTTGGTTCATTGGTCTGCTTTTTAAGCTTCTCTTTTTGTGATCTTATCTCTCTTAAGTTTTGATCCAAAAGCTCCTGTGTAGTCATCAAAGAGTCCTCTTTTTTGTCAAGCCTATCAAGTGTCTCTCTTAAAAGTTTGCTACTTACTTCCATCTGATTTGCCATATGAGAGAATGAGAGTGAGATTTCCTCAAAGCCGTCATTTAACTCTTTGCCTTTGTGGAAGTATCGTTCTATATCTTTTGTGATCTCTTTGAAGTGAGTCGTAGTCTTTTGCAAGACTTGCTGTTCATGATGTATGACACTCTCAAAGAGATCAACCCTTTGTTGTAAGATATTTTGCAGATTGTCGATAAATTCATTTGCCGTTATCTTCTCAAAGACACTGTTTAGATGCTCAAAGTTTTCCATACTCTTGACAAAATGAACCTGCTCGATCTCCTCCTTGCTCCAAAAGAGCCTCTTTGTTCTCTCTTTGATTTTAAAGACCATCTTCTCAAAGCTACTCATCCCACTTTTTTCAAAAAACAACCACCAAAGAGATAAAAAGATACCGTAGATTGATACATAAAATGCAGTCCCCACACCACTTAGAAGCTTAGTGATCTCAAGTTCAAGTTCTTGATTTCCACTAGAGAAATTTGGCATACTTAAAGCTATCGAGATGAATGTTCCTAGTATTCCTAGAGTTGGAAATAGCCCTGTTGCAACAGAAGCGAAATTGTCATTTCTTAGGTTTTGGGTAAACTCTTCCATGAAGTTATCAAAAGGAGCATTTGACTTGGTTTTATCAGCTAGTGTGAGTTGATTGTTATTGACATATTCGCTCAACTCATCCTCAAGGCTATCAAGATCAGAACCAAACTTACACACTGCATAGTAGGCATTGTGCTTGACAAAAAGAAGATAGATTAGATAGATCGCTCCTATCATCAAGAGCGAGTGAAAATGCACCTTAAAATCAATAATTCCCAAATATCCACCAAGCACTCCCAAAAAAAGAAGAGTAGGAAGTGAGAGGAGAATTATCCACCTAGAAAAACAGTTTTTTTGTGGAAAACCTCCTATGTTTACTGTGATCTTTTGGGGTTTGTTTCTGATCTGCATATTTTCTCCTTGGAAAGAAAGCTTCTTGATTATAGCCAATAATTATTTACAGCATTGACAAATTTTGATACAATCTCTCAAATGAACTATTATATAAAACCTATCTTTATACTCTTTATCCTGCTTACCCATTTAAGTGCTGATCTACTCAAAGAAAACTCTATTATTTTCGATCTTAATAGCTCCACCCCAAAGGCTCTCCTTGATGTAGAAGCTGATAACTTAGATAAGATATTTGATCTTGATAAGAATCACAACTCCATCATCTCTTGGAAAGAGCTAAGATCTAAAAAAGAGAAAATAAGCACTTATATCTTAGATCACATAGCCATTAGCTTCGATGATAAAGAGTGCAAGATCACCGCGATAGATTTCATACTACACAGAAAAATTCACCAATCATACATAAAGCTTCCACTCTCACTAGAGTGTGCAAAAGCAAAAACGGATATATCCTTAAAATATGATCTCTTTTTTGATTTGGACAAAGATCAAAAACTCTTTGTCAAACTTGACAACAACCAAAGCAGACCA
>CAZYJF010000140.1:0-2777 GCA_964647715.1 uncultured Sulfurospirillum sp.
TCCAGAAGTTCCAAGTCAAAAGTGGGTTGAAATCTGGACAAAGTTAGCAAAAGAACTTAGTTAAGTTCAAGGTACTTCTTAATGCAAGAAGTGCCTTACCCCACTAAAATATAGACTCAAACCGTGCTCATTTGCAGCCTCTATCACTTCATCATCTCTAATACTACCACCTGGTTCTATCACGGCACTTACTCCCGCCCTTGCAGCTGCATCAATACTATCTCTAAATGGGAAAAAAGCTTCGCTAGCCATTGAGCTACCACTGACATCCAAACCACTCTCTTTCGCTTTGGATAAGGCACATTTGGCTGCATCAACCCGACTTGTCATCCCCATACCGATGGCAAGCATAGCACCATCTTTTACATAAACTACACAATTTGACTTCGTTAGCGATGCTACTTTATAAGCAATTTCTAAATCTTTTAACTCTTTTTTAGTAGCTTCTTTTTTACTTACACATTTTGCATTTTTCACTTCATCATCATCTATCTTGTCAGCTTCTTGATATACAAATCCACCTTCAATATGCTTAAAGTTATACGGATCCCCACTTAGTGTCAAATATTCACTCTCTTGAGTAAAAATTTTAATTCTTTTTTTGGCTTCAAAAACTTCCAATGCATCATCATCAATAGATGCTGCTATAATGACTTCTGTAAATATCTCATTGATCTTTTCTGCTAATTTTTTATCTAATCTTCCATTGATAGCGACCACTCCACCAAATGCTGATATGGGATCACATTTTAGTGCCTGTGTGTAACTATCATATAGATTATCTTTGATTGCAAATCCACAAGGATTGGCATGCTTTATGATTGATACAGCAGGATCTTTTCCAAAAGAGGCTGCGATTTTGATAGCACCATTGATATCTGTCATATTGTTAAAGCTAGCTTCTCCTTTGAGGGCTTTAAAATGCTTTGTAAAAAAGTCTTCAAATTGATACAAAGCACCTTTTTGGTGAGGATTTTCCCCATATCTAGTATCAAATACTTTAGATCCAACGATAAACTGTTTATCCCCAAATCCACTCTTAAATCTTTTATTCATATAGTTTGCTATCATTGAGTCATATGCAGCAGTATGTTCAAAGGCTTTTATCATCAAATCTCTTCTAAAATCCAAATCAACCTTGCCATCACTCAATTTTGATAAAACTTCTTCATAATCTCCACTATCAGTGACTATCAAAACATCTTGAAAATTTTTGGCACTACTTCGAACCATCGCCGGTCCACCGATGTCAATGTTTTCTATAATCTCTTCAAAATCATCCGTCTTGGAAATGGTCTCTTTAAAAGGATATAGGTTTACACAAACCAAATCAATCCCCTCAATACCATGCTCTTTAGCCATATTGGCATGAGAACTTAAATCTCGTCTATATAAAATTGCACCGTGAATTAGAGGGTTTAGAGTCTTTACTCTACCATCAAACATCTCAGGAAACTTCGTAACTTCACTGATCTCAACTGCTTTGATGCCATTTTGATTTAGCAATTTATATGTACCACCAGTTGAAATTATTTCAAAACCAAGTGCTTCCAAACCCTTGGCAAACTCTACTACACCACTCTTATCACTCACACTGATTAACGCTCTCAATTATGACCCTTAAAATTTTTGCACATTATACAAAAGTTTTAGAAAAAAAGCCTTTTATAAAGAGCGATTGCAGTGATAGTCGCAAGTAGTGATAAAGATAGATTTAAAAATATACTAAGTATAGCTTTTAGATACATCCCCTCATCCAAAAGCATAACACTCTCATAACTAAATGTAGAAAAGGTAGTCAACGCACCCAAAAATCCAGTAATAATTAAAACTTTCATCTGGGGTGATGAGTGGGCTTGAAAATAAAGTGCTAAAAAACCAATCAAAAATGAACCCAAAATATTAACACCTAGTGTACCGATAGGAAATTGTGAAGATAGGGATGATTGTAAAAACGAGCTAATAAGATATCTAGCAATTGCTCCTAAAAACCCACCAATTCCTATGAAGATCAATAGTTTCAATCTACTCTCCAAACTTTTTGTGAGTATATCATATTTAAATTTTATTTGCTATAATCAATAAAAAAGGGATAGCTTGATAAAAAAATTTTGGCTGATCTTTTTATTGCTCTGTTCATTTTCCTTGGCTGGTGATTTCAAATATCTTCAGTTTGAAGGAGATAAGTATTTTGAAGATAAAAAGCTTTATGAAGTTCTTGGATTAAAGCAACCTGCATGGTATGAGTTTTACAAAGATAAAAGACCAAAAATTGATACGAAATTAATCAAACCACTTCTTGGAGTCTTGAAAAACTTCTATAAAGCACAGGGTTTTTACTTTGCCAATATAAGTCAAAAAGAGACTAGCACTACTGTCATAATTCACATCGATAGTAATGATCCAGTTATCATAAATAAAATTGATTCCAATCTAGATCCAAAATATCAAAAACTTGTCACTTTTAAAAAGGGAGACAGATTTGTTGCCACAACTTTTATCAAGATCAAAAAAGAGATCAAGAATCAACTCCAAATAGATGGCTATTGTAATGCACAACTTGATACAAAAGCTTATATAGATCTAGAAAACAAGATAACAGATCTAAAATATGATCTAGTAAAAAACTCTATCTGTAAATTTGGAGAGATCACACTTCATATCCCAAAAAATATATCAAAAAAGGTCATATACTCAAGGTTGAATTTTAAAAAAGGATCTACTTACAGCATAAAAAAAATCAAAGATGCTTACAGCTCAATCTCTGGTCTTGAAGC
>CAZYJF010000140.1:2877-4215 GCA_964647715.1 uncultured Sulfurospirillum sp.
TTTTATCCATTTATCAATCTCATACTTGATAATAGAGATTCAAAGATCAATCCCAAAGAGGGTATCTATCTAAGTGCTTATTTTGAGAGTGGATTTAAGTTTTTATCATCAGATACGACCTATACCAAATTTATCAGTGAAGCTAGATTTATCAAAAGCTTTGATAGATTTACTCTTGCATTAAAGGGTAAATTTGGGGTTATCAATGAGATCGAGAAAAAACTACCTGAATCAAAGCTACTCTTTGGGGGTGGTGCATTCTCAAATAGAGCATATGGTTATAATCGTCTTGGAGCTACTGATAGTATCTGTGAAGATATGGGAGGTAAAACACTTATAGATACTTCAATGGAGCTAAATTATTGGGTATGGGATAAGTTTGCACTTGGTCTGTTTTATGACTCAACTATGCTTACTTTGAAATCATTTGACTTTGATACTAACTTTAGGCATGCTCTTGGAGGTGGAGTTAGATACTTGACTCCTATTGGGCTTATAAAATTTGATGTAGGTTTTGATATAGAGAGTAAGAAACAGTATGCAGTTCATTTTCAAATAGGACAATCATTTTGACAAAAAGTTTCAAAACTATTTTTCTAAGAGTTTTTGTCTTAGTTGAGATTTTATTGTTAATTGCTGTTTTTTTGGCCTATCTAGCTTCTAGTCCTAAAACTCTTCAATCAACTGTTGATCTGGTAATAAAAGATAATAATATTAGTTTTACAGATATCCAAGGTTCACTACTTGATGAAGTCACAGTCTATCAACCAAAATATAAGGGTCTTACTATAGCAGATTATGCAAGTGTATCTTGGGATATAAATTCTATCTTTAGTACTAGCAAATCTATAAAGAGTATAGAGTTGACAAATGTTGATCCATACTCAATCGAGCAGATCATAAAAGATATAAGCAAAGATAAAAATAGCAGTAAAAAAAACCATAAGAAATTAGATGTTAATGTAATTTTAAATTCGCTTAAACTCTCTTTGAAACCATATAAAAAAGGGAGTTTCAAATTAAGAAATTTTAATTTAGAACTTGAAAAATTTGCTTACAAAAGTGGTGAAATAGCTATCGATAAATTTCATATAGATTCCTCTTCTAACATAGCCATCATAGAAAGTAAAGGTGGTTTTGACAATGGGGCTTTAAAGATTGATGAGTTAAATGTTAAAAACCTAGATATAGAAAACATTCAAAAGCTTATCAAGGAGTTAAAGAGAGATAAGAATAAGAAAAAAAGCAAAATCCTAATCAAAGAGATTATCATAAAAAAAGCCACTATTGATACATCTCCTTTTGTGATAGCTAAAAATAAAATAGAAAAAATTGAAA
>CAZYJF010000141.1:0-1147 GCA_964647715.1 uncultured Sulfurospirillum sp.
GATCCTCTTATCCAACACTACCAAACCGAGCAGATGAAAGAGGCTGGGCTTTAAAATCCATTCATAAACTTGTGTTATAATCGCTCTATTAAAAAAATGGAGCGATAATGATGAAAAAATTTACAAGAAGAACTTTCCTAAAGACAACAGCACTTCTTTCTACTATGCCGATATTTGCTAGTGAGTCAAAAAGCACTCCTCAAAACTCTCTGGAATTTATACATATCACCGATTCTCATATGGATTTGCAGGATGAAACTAGTGTAGAGGCTATGCAAAGTGCAGTGGAGTTTATCAACAAACACTATCCAAAGATCGACTTTGTGCTATTTGGTGGAGATAATTTCAACAACAATGTCAAGGGTGACAAGGATGCCAAAGAGTTTCAAAAAATCATATCCAAGCTAAAGATGCCCTCATTTCTAGTGCGAGGAAACAAAGAGTCGCATCCAAATCCAGATGATTCTATCCACTTAAAAGAGTTTTTATCTATGTTTTGTGATAAGAAGGAGCTACACTTAAGTGGTAAGGATTGGGCATTAGAGAAGAATGGATATCTGATATTGGGGCTTGACAGCTGTATCGAGGGACAAAACAATGGAGCTTATACCAAAGAGACTATTGCCTTTGCAAAAGAAAAGTTAAAAGAAGGAAAACCAACCATCATCCTAAACCATCACCCATACCTAAACTACTGGAAAGGCACAGAAAAAAAAGATATTCACAAATATGTACTAAACAATACTGATGAGGTACAAAAGGAGCTCTTTGGTTTTAAAAACCTTTTGCTAACTCTCTCAGGTCATAAACATATCGATAATATAAGCCAAATCAATGGGGTTAAAGCGATCACTACAAGAGGATTTGTTCGTCCTATTGATCTAGATCAGTATCCGATGAGGTATGTGAAGCTAACTGGAGATAAGATAGAAGAGAAGTTGATCTATACTAGTTAAGTTTTAGAGCTTTTCAAAGCCTTGATATTTAGAAAAAGATAGCAGGTAGATACTCTTTAACAGATCATCTCCTGCTATCTTTTTTAGCTCCAAGATAACGGAATTTTCAATCATCTGAGTATCAAGATTGGCTATCACATCATCCAAGACTTTTGGTAAAACTTTACAGAGTTTTAAAAATGCATCTTTTT
>CAZYJF010000141.1:1247-4174 GCA_964647715.1 uncultured Sulfurospirillum sp.
AACCCTACTATACTTTTTCCTACCTCATAAGAGAGATTTACAGGAACGGCATTGCCTATCTGCTTGTACTGTTGCGACAAAGAGCCTTCAAACTCCCAAGAATCAGGAAATGTCTGGATCCTTGCATACTCTCTTACCTCAAAAGGTCTTGTCTCTTCAGGGTGGCATCTTTCTGTCTGTTTTTGAGCAGGAGAGCAGGTGAGTGTCAAGCAAGGCTCATCCCATGAAATCCTTCTTGCCATCCCTGTTTTACCACCTCCAAGATAGAAACTTTTTTGCATATACTCTTTTTGAAGATGAAGTGGCAAATCTCTCCAATATCCCCCCGGTGGTATGAGGTCTAAAATCATCTTTTTCTTAGGAGGGTACTTTTGCCCCTTTGATCTAGGAACATCACAAGGATAAAGCTCTCCTTTTTTCAAGGCATCTTTTAGAGTATAGATCTTTTTATTCTCTTTTGGCCACACTAGTTTGGCTCTATCTTTGTACTCTTTTTTTACCCCTACTATAAATATCCTCTCTCTTTTTTGAGGGACATTGTAGTAGATGGCTTTTAAGAGCTTTGGCTCAAACAGATAATACCCAAGCTCCTCAAATGCCTTGATAATCGTATCTATCGTTTTGCCATTATCGTGAGAGAGAAGCCCTCGCACATTTTCAGCCAAAAACACCTTTGCATCACTCTCTTTGAGAGCCCTTGCAAACTCATAAAAGAGAGTTCCTCTAGTATCTTCTAAACCTCTTTTTTTACCAGCATATGAAAAGGCTTGACAGGGGAATCCACCACTGATTATATCTACACCTTTATACCTCTTAAAATCGATATTTTTGATATCTTCGCAAACGACATTCCAAGATGGGCGATTTTTTTTGAGTGTGGCGACTGCATATTTGTCGATCTCATTTAAAAGCAGATGGGAAATCCCTGCTCTCTCAAGCCCCAAAGCCAAACCTCCAGCCCCTGCAAAAAGCTCGATACCAGTATATACTTTGCTAAGGCTTGGTGCTTTGCTCATAAGACTCCCTCTTTAAGAAGATTATAACTTATTGTGCCATAAAAACTATTCTTGTCCGTAAAATATTTCAATTTGAAATAAAAAATGAACTAATCAAGCCGATAATCCCACCAAAAACTCCTCCCCAAACTACAAGCCAACCAAGATGTTTTTGCATAAGATCTTGCATCAACTCTTTTACCATTTTGGGAGTAAGCTCATCTAATCTTTGGGTGACAATTGTCTCGATAGAGTCGATTAGATCACTACTTAGTGAAGAGTTTTGTAGATGATGATCTAGCTGTGCTTTGAAGCTTTCTGATCTGACTATCTTTGAGACGGCAGATTTTAGCTTTTGTGAAAATGGCTCTTTTAGCTTTTGCAGTGCACTCTCCCCTCCAAAAAGCTCTAACGCAGAACCAAACTGAGACTCCATCACAGTTTTGCTAAGAGCATCAAATGCAGGCGAAAAATCAGCACTCTCAACGAGAGGTGCAAGGTCTATCTTAGCCTCTTCTTTTTGGAAAAACTTAGCTATTTGCTCTTTTGTGAAAAACTGCTCCATTATCATCTTCTTTATAGCCTTTTTAAACTCCTCAAATTTCAGCTCAATCACCCCAGATCCGTAAAAAAACGGCACCTTTTCAAAGAGCATATGTATAGCTATCTGATTTGTAATAGCTCCTGAGAGTGCAAAAAGTCCAGCATAAAGAGCAGGCTTTTGCCACTCACTAGGTAGAAAAAAGGATAGGAGGACAAGTAGCAATGAAACGATATTTGTTATTAGTGATTTTGAGACATTCATAGTGGTATTTTACTCTATGTATATAAAACTATTTTTATATATGCCGATATTATACAAAATTTTCAAATTTAAGGGAGCAGTATTGTTACGATTACTTACTATAATGATCTTGATGCTAGGTGCATTAAATGCCGCCAATGTCAAGATCATTACCAAATACGGCAAAACTGGAGGTATCGCAGGACGACTCAATACCACAGCTGATAAGATAAACGGTCGTGAGATTTGTCAAAATAACCCGACCCCAGGGTGTGACTTTTCAAATGATCCAGGATGGAGTGATTATGGAACTCCAAATGATGGAAGTGATGATACCTATTCAGGTGATTTGATAGTTAGAACTAACGATATATTTGAACTTGTAGCAGCTTGGTCATGGAATGGAACAGCAGGTGCAGGCGAAGATAATGTTACATTAAAAACCACCTTGCCCCCAGGATATGTCCTAAGTACACTACCTGGAAGTTGTGATGCTTCCCTCTCATCAGTATCAGAGGATAGAAGAGAGATCGTTTGTGTAAGAAAAGGTTTTGATAAAAAAAATGTTGGAACTGTGTCAGAAGATTTACCATTTCCTATCAGAGTGCTCGGATCAAATGCAAACGGAACACAACCAGGAGATATCAGCTTTGAAATCTCAGCTCCAAATGCCACAAAAGATAGTGACAGTGCAGGAGAATCTCTCACAGTTACAGCTGCTCCTAGATGGAATCTTCAAAAATCTAGATATTGGCATAAAACAGGTTATAAAGATGGTAATCAAACAGGTTTCCTCATCTACTATAAATACTATATAGAGGTTGATGAAGTTAACGGTGAAACAGATGATGCACCTGGATATCTTGGAACTGAGTCGATGGGTGCAGATGCAACATTTGAGTTTACTGATGATTTATCAAGTGTTTCCCCTAATGCTAAGTTGATAAAGTGTAAAACAGATTATGGGTCAAATAGTGGTGATCCATATCCTTACTACAATGATGGTTATCCTGATAGATCTATTGCAACTCCTAAAGGAACTCAAAAGATTACTTGTACACAATCCTCTGATAAAGTATCTATAAAGTTAGAGCATGTGGATGCAAGACTGAACCATATCCCTAGAAAATCATTGAATGGAGCCAACC
>CAZYJF010000142.1:0-4170 GCA_964647715.1 uncultured Sulfurospirillum sp.
CTCTATGATCTCCAAATTGTATTGCTTGAGATTGCAAAAGACCATACTGACACTATGCTTCCTGGGATGACACACCTTCAACATGCTCAACCAATAAATTTTGCATATCATCTTTTGGCATATATGAGTATGTTCAAAAGAGATTACGAAAGATTTGAAAGTTCATATAAAAGAAACAATATCTCTCCATTAGGTTGTGCCGCATTAGCAGGAACTCCACACAAAATAGATAGAAAGATGACAGCAGACTCTCTTGGTTTTGATGCTCCTAGTATCAATTGCCTAGATAGTGTGAGTGATAGAGATTTTGCTTTGGAGATACTCTTTAATATATCAACTCTTATGATGCATATCTCAAGATTGAGTGAAGAGCTTATCATCTGGTCTAGCAGTGAATTTGGATTTATTGAATTGAGTGACAACTACTCAACAAGCTCCTCAATTATGCCACAGAAAAAAAACCCTGATGTGCCTGAACTCTTAAGAGGAAAGACAGGACGAGTATATGGGAATCTAATTTCACTACTTACAGTCTTAAAAGGATTACCCTTAGCCTACAATAAAGATATGCAAGAGGATAAAGAGGGTGTTTTTGATTCTGTTGATACTGCTCTACTCTCACTTGAAATCTTAAAAGAGGCACTCAAAGAGATGAGTATTAATGAAGAGAAAATGCAAAAAGCTTGTCAGATTGGTCATCTAAGTGCTACCGATTTGGCGGATTATCTAGTCAATAGATGTGATATGGCATTTCGGGATGCTTATAAGATAACAGGTGAATTAGTAGCAAAGTGCCAAGAAAAGGGTATTGATCTCTCACAAATTCCTTTAAATGAACTACAAGAGGTCGATACTAGAATAGGTGAGGATGTCTTGGAGTTTTTAGATTTGAGAAATTCTATGAATGCAAGAGACTCTTATGGTGGAACTGCAAGCAAGAGAGCAAAAGAGCAGATAGAGATATTTAAAGATTGGATAGAGAATGTACAGTAAAATTTTAGTAACACTAATATCATTTTTGATAGTAGGTTGTTCAACAAGTCAGACAAAAAAACTTTTGGAAAAAACTAGTGAGGATATAAAAAATACAACTCAAAAAACTATAGATACATATAAGGGAAACCAGCCCAAAGTTGTTATGGATGATGAAGATACTACCCCTCCAAATGAGCAGGTAAGAAGATTGATTGACCTACATAATGAAGCTAGAGAAGAGGTTGGAATTCAAAGTAAGATAAAATGGAGTCCAAAGATCGCAAAAGATGCTAAAACTTATGCTAATATTTTGGCAAACAGTGGAAAGTTTGAACATGACTCAAAAAAGAACCATCTCTCATATGAAAATGGTGGATACGAGAATGGTCCTTATGGTGAGAATCTTTATGCTTATTATAATAGTAATGGCAAGAAAGCTACTTTTGAGATGGCTTCAAATGATTGGATTAATGAGAAAAACTTTTACCATTATGGCAAAGTAAGTTTCGATGGGGATGATTGTGACAGGGGTGAACAGTGTGGACACTATACCCAAATCATCTGGGAAAATACCACTAGAGTAGGCTGTGCTATAAGCCAGTATAAAAAGGGAAAATACAAAGGTGGTTATGTTGTGGTATGCAAATACAAAACCCCAGGAAATATAATAGGGCAGTATCCCTATTAGATAGCCGCCTTTGGATTGGCATCATCAAATCTGTGCCAAGGTAGTTTTGTACCTCCAAGAATATGAAAATGTAGGTGTGGTACTTCTTGCCCACCATCATCTCCATTGTTTGTGATGAGTCGATATCCATTTAGATCAAGCTCCATCAAGTTTGCCACCTTTTGGATAAATAGTGTCATTTTCGCCATCAATTGGGGGCTTACACTTTGAAAATTCTCTACATGAACTTTTGGAATTACCAATATATGAACCGGAGCTGCAGGATTGATATCGTGAAAAGCCAAAAATTCATCATCCTCTAAAACTTTGTTTGAAGGTATCTCACCTTTTACAATTTTACAAAATATACACATATAAACCCCCTTTAAGAGTAGTTGTTAATTAGATAGTTCAATTGTATAAAAAGTAGCCTTTAACCAACTTTTTAATAAACTTCACTCAAAAAAAGTTTGAGGTTGATTTTGCAAGAATATATTGAAAAGATTAAAGGATGTGACTCTCTTGAGTCGCTTGAAGATATAAGGATTGAAATATTTGGTAAAAAGGGTGTCTTGGCAAATGAGTTTGCTAAGATGAAATCTGTTCCAAATGAAGAGAAAAAAGAGTTTGCAAAAAATTTAAATATACTAAAAGCCGATCTAAGCAAAGAGTTTGATTTAAAAAAAGAGCAACTCTCAAAAATTGCAAAAGAGAAAAAGATGCAAGAAGATTCGATTGATGTGAGTCTATTTAACTCTTATCAGTCAGTAGGGGCACTGCATCCGGTAAATGAAGTTATGAACAGAATGATAGAGTTTTTTGTGGGTATGAATTTCGCGATTGAAGAAGGTCCTTATGTTGATGATGATTTTCATAACTTTGAAGCTCTAAATTTGCCAGAATATCATCCAGCAAGAGATATGCAAGATACATTCTTTTTAAAAGATAAGAAACTTCTTAGAACTCACACTTCTACTGTGCAGATTAGAACTATGCAAAATCAAAAGCCTCCTATTAGGATGATAGCTCCAGGGGCTGTTTTTAGAAGAGATTTTGATATAACTCACACACCAATGTTCCATCAAATAGAAGGACTTGTTGTAGAAGAGGGTGATAAGGTGAGCTTTTCTCATCTAAAGTTTATATTAGAGGATTTTTTAAAGCATATGTTTGGAGATGTTGCAGTTAGGTTTCGACCAAGTTTCTTCCCATTTACCGAACCTAGCACGGAGGTAGATATCAGTTGTATCTTTTGTGAGGGTGAAGGTTGTAGAGTCTGTTCTCATACAGGATGGTTAGAGATTTTGGGGGCTGGGATGGTTGATCCAAATGTCTTTAAGGCTGTAGGGTATGAAAATGTGAGTGGATATGCCTTTGGTTTGGGGATAGAGAGGATTACTATGTTACTTCATAAGATTCCTGATCTAAGAAGTATGTATGAGGGAGATTTGAGGCTTTTGGAGCAGTTTAGATGATAATAACAAGAGAGTGGTTAAAAGAGTTTATAGATTTAGATGGTGTTGATAGTGAGAAATTGTGTCGAGTTTTAAACTCTATCGGTTTGGAAGTGGACTCTTTAAATAAGATAAGAGTCCCAAAAGGCGTGGTAGTAGGAAAAGTCCTAGAATGCCAAAAACATCCAAATGCAGATAAATTAAACATCACACAAGTAGATCTTGGAAATGAGACAAAGCAGATTGTCTGTGGTGCTAAAAATGTCGCAAAGGGGCAGATTGTGGCAGTTGCAACTGTTGGAGCCAATCTAGGAGATGGTTTTGTCATAAAGGAGGCACAGCTAAGAGGAGTGGACTCTTTTGGTATGATCTGTGGATCAAATGAGATAGGACTTCCAAAGTTAAACGATGGAATATGGGTTCTTGATGAAAGTCTTGGTGATCTTGAACTTGGTAAAGAGCTTTGTGAGATAGACTCTATTAATGACGATATTATTGAGATTGAGTTAACAGCAAATAGAGGTGATTGTCTAAGTATCTATGGAGTAGCTAGAGATCTTAGTGCCGCATTAAACAAAGAGTTAAAAAAACCAAGTGCTAGTTTAAAAGAAGTTGAATCTTGCAAGATAGATATCGACCCAAAAATCAAAGTAGAGCTTGGATACAGCAAGATAGGTGAGAAAATTAGCTCAAATGCTCTCATCGATCTTAGACTTGGTTTTGTAGAGCTTTACACTCCAAACACCACAAAAAATCTACTCTCATATACAAGCCATGCAACAGGAGTTTTGTTAAGATCTTATAACTCCTCATGCAAAGAGGTGGAGTTAAAACTTGAAGAAGGTTTACCCAAGCTTTATATAGATGGAAAGTTTAAATCAATCGTGGGGGTAAATCAAGAAGAGTCAGACGAGCTTGATAAAGAGCTCTTGATAGAAGCTTCATACATAGATCCAGACTTTATCTCAAAATCGGTTATGAATAAAGATCTTAAAAAAGATGATCTCTTTTACAACTCTTCAAGAGGTAGTGAGAGTGATCTTGTACTTGGATTCTCCTACTTGGCAAAAATAT
>CAZYJF010000143.1:0-4157 GCA_964647715.1 uncultured Sulfurospirillum sp.
AAAGTGAACTAGCTTTTCCACCACCTGTAGATGCTTCAGTTGAACCTGTATCACCGGTTAAAGATATATCTGTACTACTACTTCCTTGTCTATCTGTGCTAACATAATCAACTTTGAAAGTCTTAGACCTTATACCTGTAATTGACAATAATTTATTGTGATAACTATAACCAAGTCCCTTACTTTTAACAAGTGTAGCAAAGATCTCATCAAGTGTCATATTTTTAATATTTACACCATAAAGTTCCTCATCCATCTTCTCTTTTGAAAATGCATCCTTCTCAACTACTGAGAAGCCACACTCACTACTAAGTTGATTTAATATCTCATTTGTAGATACTTTATCTGCAACCTTGATATTAAAAGTTCTCATATCACAACTTTTTGCACTCAAAGAGCCAACAAGCATTGATGCTACACCAAAAGCCACTACCGATCTTTTCAAACTATTTAATGCTAATCTTCTCATTCTTATTTCCTATTGTTAATTTTTTTCTAAATTTTGCATTTTTTAACCATACATATCTATCTCTTACAGTAATTAGTTTCATACCATTTACTCTATCACCCACCTTATACCATGCACCACTTATTTTTGCACGACTACCAAAGATTGCTTGAAGTGAAAAAGGTTGTGTATAATTACTCTTACTATCTTTAATAGCTATCTTTTTCACCTCTTTTTTCTCTACTTCTAAAAATGGAGCTTTAAGACGATCTACTATTGCATCATCAACTCCTACTCTCTTCTTAGATATTTTTGAGAACATCTCTTTATATTCTGCAATCAATGCCTCTTTATTATCCGTATTAGCTCCACTACTTGCTAGCAAATTAAGTGCCAACAAAGGAGTTATCATTAACTTTTTCATCAATACTTCATCCCCCATACTGCGATTTTAAAACTACCCTCAATCTTCTCATCTGGTCTGTCTAACTTGATATCATTTACATCAATCACCAACTTTGATTCCTCAATAGCATTTAAAAACTTGATCATATCTTTTGTATTTGCTGAAGAGACAACATCAACTTCAGCTACATGGGTGATCTTATTCAAAGTTGGATCAAAAAATTTATTTCCAATCTCTTTGATATCTACATTATATTTTTTTGCAAGTTCAGAGATATTATCCACAAAATTTGCCCAACTCTTATCATCAAATAGAAGATAACTAATCTCTGTTAATTTATTATCCACATAAGCCATCTTATAAATAGTATTGTCATATTCAATTTGCTTCTTTCTAAGCTCTGATTTTCCTCTATTTAAAAGAGCTACAGTATGAGTACTTAGATAATTCTGCTCAGTGGCTATCTTCTGCTTTACACTGCTGATATTTGATTTTGTATTTTTTAATGCCTCATCAGTAATAGGATATACATAAGTATATACACTATACCCAATCAATGCAACAACACCAACATAAGCCATCTGAAGAGTGCTTGGTTTCTCCTTGGCAAAGTAGGCATCAACCTTATCTAACAAACTATGTTTATCTTTTTTACCTATCATTTAATCCCACCTTTATAGCACTCTCATAATAAGTGCCGTTATCATCTTTTTTAATCTTCTCAGTACTCACATCATATTCAGACATAGTCGCAATCTCACTCAAAAGCTCTGTTATAGATTTGTCATTATTGCTTCTTACAGTAATGACCATATCAGTAACATTGTTATCCACTGAAACCACCTTTGAATTGTGTTTAGTTATCCTATCAAATAGGTCTGTCATGATCTTTGCCTTCATAGGATATGAAACTTTTTTCATATATATCTCATGTAAAAGCTTAGTCCTAAAATCTAACTCTTCACCTTTTGCAGCTAACTTTTCATCAATTTTCTTATGCTCTTCTTTTAACTTTGCAAATGCTGATTTCATATTTTTTGATTGTTGTGAAAGATGCGAATATTTACTATTTAATCTATCCAAATCTTTTTGCAAAAACAGCTTATCCTGTACAAATTGATATGCAGGATATGCGAGTGAGAAAAATAGTGTTACTGCTGCAACTTGAGCCAACTTTCCTGATGCTCTACTCTTAAATGGAGGTGGCTTCTTAAATATTGATAAGTTAATCTCATCATCATTTCCACCCATATAACTTTGTGCAGATAAAACCATAAGAGAGTGAATAGGATCAATCTCCATCTCATCAACATTTTTTGCAATCTTTATATTAAGTTTTTTACTTGGAATATTGACATAATTATGACAAAACTCTTCAAGCCCGTTGATATCTCCAAGCTCTGATGAGATATAAATCTGATCTATCTTATCAAGTGAATAAGCTCTTTTTGCATATAAAATTACATCATTGATATAGACAAAAACTTCACCAAAAAGCTTCATCAACTCTTTTTGATAAGCTGGATCTTGGTTTTGTAAACCTTTTGTTTGAAGCATTTTATAAAATTCTGCTTCATCAACTCTTTTCCCTAACTCTTTTGAAAATGTATCAGAAATAACATTAAGTGAATAACGAATTGATTTACTAAATACAAACTCACCATCTTGGTAGATAGTCACATGTGCATCATCTTTATGAAAATAGATAAAACAGTCAGTATGTCCTGGTTCTAAAATATTTTTTGTATATAGTGCCTTAAAAAGCAAAGGTGTTGTTGTAATGTAATCTATAAACTTTACATGCTTAACCCCATCAAAAATTTTATATAGAGTATCTTCATCTACAGCAATAACTTCAAATGTTCTCTCATTCGTATCTTGCTTATGAGATTCAAAGTGGTATATCTTATACTCAATACTACTATCTAAACCTAACTCATCATATACTTTGATTTCAATCGCATCATCAAGTTCATCATCAGCAACATTTCTAGCAATCTCAACACTTCCAGATATCACATCCTTTGAATGAATAAATGAAGTAAAAAAATGATCTTTTGCCAAAGATTTTGCAGAAGTTCTCTCAAACTTATTATCTCTAAAGATAAACGATTGCGATGAATAGGGATCAATTGTCGCTATTGACTTTTTTGAGGATAAGCCAATAACACCCTTCTTTTTAAACATAGCTACTTTCCTTAAAATTAATATTCTAAGGTTGTTAGATGTCGTAGCCTAGCTCTCCTAAAGATTTTTTATCCTTGCTCCAACTTGGCTTGACAACTACAAAGAGCTTCAAAAAGACCTTTTTACCAGTCAATTTTTCAATCAAAGTTCTAGCATCCTGCCCAATTCTTCTTAGAGTCTTACCATCTTTTCCAATGATTATCCCTTTTTGGGACTTTTTCTCCACGATGATTTGAGCATAGATCTTCTCTAACTTTGGAAGCTCTTCAACCTTCTCGATAACTACATCGGAAAAATATGGAATTTCTTTAGAAGTATTTTCAAATATTGACTCTCTTATGAACTCTTTGTAAATATCTTTCATTTTATCGGTAGTTAAGATCTCAGGATCAAAGAGTAGTGGAGACTTGGGTAAATGCTTTGACAAAACCCCTAAAATATGGGTTTTATCACTACCTTTTTTGATTGAAATGGGGATAAGTTCCAAAAAGCTGTCTTGGTACTTTTGATATTGTGAAATTTTTTCAAATAATTTCTCTTTTTTTACTTCATCTACCTTAGTAATAAGTAAAATATGTGGAATATTTTTAGAATTTAACTCCAAAAATTTCTCATAATGACTCAAATCATCATGCACCGGAGCTAAAAAAACAATCAAATCACTATCACCCATAGCCTTTAAAGCTTCATCAAGCATAAAGCGATCTAAAAGTCTCTCTTTTTCGTGGAGTCCTGGTGTATCTACAAAGATGAGTTGATTGATTGAGTTCTCATCCTCATACATTGCGATGAGATTCATCCTCTTTCTTGTAGCATTTGCTTTATGACTGACAAGTGCCAACTTCTCATCTATGATCCAGTTTAAAAATGAACTCTTACCGGCATTTGGACGACCAATTACAGCTATAAAACCAGCTCTGCTTATCTTTTCCATTATAATATATACCTTGAAAGATCCTCATCTCCCACCACATTATCAAGTTTCTCATGAACCAAGTCACTATCTATTACTATTTTCTCCCCACTATGCTCATCAGCACTAAAGCTGATATCCTCTAAAACCTTCTCTATCACAGTATGGAGTCTTCTAGCCCCTATATCTTCACTCTTTTGATT
>CAZYJF010000144.1:0-4140 GCA_964647715.1 uncultured Sulfurospirillum sp.
AGCCTCTCTATCGCATACTCTTCATCGATACCAGAAATCTTGGCATAACTTTGTGCTATAAACTTTGTATCTTTTTCACTAGCAGAAAATCGTGAGAGATTTTTAAATCTAAGATCATCACTAAATTTGATAAATTTGATCCTGTTTAGATCAACAAGAGCAAATTTATAGGACTTATCTATCCTCTTTATCAATACATTCCCAGGAGAGTAGTCGATATGATAAACCCCTTTTTGATGAAGTTCAAAGCTAAATTTAGCAAACTCTTCTAAAATCTTCCATCTATCTTCAAAATTCTCATCTTTTAAGAGATCTCTTATCTCAAAATCATAATCAAACTTCTCACAGATATAAAAACTGCGATTAAGAAGTGGTGTAAACTCTTCGATATATGCAACTGGTTTTGGATTGAAGATACCAAGTTTTAAGAGTTTTAAGCCATTGTGATATGATCTCTTTGCCTTGGAATCTCTGATAAATCGGTATGCAAATTTATTGATAATATTTGGCACTTTAAAAGACTTTACCACTAGATCAGTGCCTTGATAATTGATTATCTTGATAGTATTTCTCTTTTTTGCCAAGACCCTTTGAGAGCTTTGAAAATACTCATCTATATTTTCGCAAAGCTCCCTATATCCATCTTGATACTCTATCATTCTAAATTCTCTTTTATTCTTTTTAGTATCTCAATAGCATGATTTAACTCATTTAGATCGATTGATGAGAGTGCTTTTAGAGTATCTTTTAGCTCAGTTGAGCTAATCCCTTGAGTTCTTGGTAGATAAACAACTTCACACAACTCTTTTAAATCATCAAACTTCCCTCTCCAGTCATCACCCATCACAAAGTGGGTAACTCCATATTTTTTGATGTCATCTTTTTTTTGGTCCCAGCTATTCTCAGCAATCACCCTATCTACATAACGAATCGACTCAACGATCTTTGCTCTTTGCTCAAAGGGAATAATGGTCTTTTTACCCTTTATCTGATTAAATTCATCAGTAGAAACAGCTACAATCAATTCATCTGCCATACCTTTGATCCGTTTCAAAAGCTCCAAATGCCCGATATGAAACATATCAAATGTTCCGTAAGTTATCACAATTTTTTTCATTCTAAAACTTTATCCAATTTTTGCTTTTTAGAACAATTGTAGTAAACTATTTTGATGAATAAGCTCCAATCAAACCTGCATAACTACCTCTTTGTAGCACTTCTTTTCAGTGCAACTATCAATGCATTTGTAACTTATACGATAGCATTTTTTATACTACTTCTTTGGATCTTTAGCAAAAAATACAAACAAAAACTCTATATTATCTCTCACGATAAATTGGCTCTATCATTTTTAGCTATATTTATCCTCCATCTAATAGGACTGTTATGGAGTGAGGATTTGCACTATGGGATTAAAATACTACTAAAACAAAAAACCTATCTATTTGGTGCTATCTTGATCTCATTTATCGATAGAAAATATGCCAAATATGCCATTATTTCGCTCTTTAGTGCGATTTTTATATCAGAGATTTACTCACTCTATCTCTACCACATAAGCACCCCTGATGGAAATGGACTACTTCTTTCAGCTTCGCCATTCATGCACCATATGCACTACTCATTGGTTCTTGCCTTTGCATTTGGATACTTGATCTATATCACTAACTTTCAAGAGTTAAAAAAACCACAAAATTTAGCTCTTCTTCTTTTTGCAATTTTGACGATAATCACCCTTTTTATCAACAAAGGCAGGATCGGTCAAATCGCTCTAGTATTTGTTGTTTTAACCCTATTTATTTATAAATTTCGTTTTGGATTTTTCAAGAGTATCATCGCAGCAGTAACTCTTTTTACTATCATACTATCCTTAGCTTACCACTTTAGCTATCAGTTTCAAAGCAGAGTCGCTGAGGCGATATACGAATACAAAGAAGTGATAGGACATCAAAAAAGAGATGCCATCTCCTGTCGATTTGAGATGTGGAATTATGCCAAAGAGCTTGGAGACTCATCTCCACTTCTTGGTATTGGAACAGGAGACAGCATAACAGATATGCAAAAGCTCTTGACAAAAGAGGGATTAAAAAAGCTCTATTTTGATTGTGGTCTTCATATGAAGTATCAATTCAACCCTCACAACAACTTTATGCTCTACTATATGCAGTTTGGGATATTGGGACTTTTAGTCATATTGGGAGTCATATACACTTGGCTAAGATTAGCAATCAATCTAAACTCTATCCCGATTTTGATACTCTTAATCGTAACACTAACTGGTATGATGAGCTCTTCTCCCATATCAATTCATACAAAATATATCATGTTCTTTGTATTTACCTTTGTGGCTTTGTATCTTAAAGAATTAGATCAACGATCCTCCTAGAAACCATCCCATCAATTTCTCCACAAAGTTCATATGAGAGTTTTTTTCTTATATTTGAGAGCCTATGGGGGTTTGTAAGTGCTTCATTAACCAAGCTTTTCATCTGTTCATAACTATCTGCACTCTCAAGCATCTGCCTAAATCTATCTTTTTTCTTATCGATTCTTTTGCTCAACTTCCAAGGCATCAGATAGTATGAAGCTCTTAACTTTAAAAACCTGTTTGAAATCACTGGCTTATTGAGTGCTGCAAACTCAAACATCGCCGAACTCTCATCACTAATCATCACATCACTGATAGAGAAAAATGGCATAAGATCATAACTATTTACATCCACCACTTTACAATTGTCATACTCATTCCAAATCTGAAGCTTTTGCCTTTGCTTTTTGTACCTCTCTCTCTCATATGTGAGGTAGTGAGCTTTTACCAAAATATTGCACTCTTTAAAATCTTGTGGAAAACGATCACTCATCTTCTCTATCGAGGATGGGAAAAATGTAGGAGCATAAAGAATCGTCTTTTTGGATCTATCAAAACCATACTTTTCATACAGGCTCTCTTTGTCGATATACTCTCTATCAAAAAGAAGATCAAACTTAGAGTATCCCACTACTTTTATCCTACTTTCATACTCAGGAAACAAAGATACTACTCTATCTCTTTTAAACTTCCCCTCTGCTAGATAAATATCCACATCTTTAACAAAAGGATAAAAACTATTTGATTTGGTACCGATACCATGCTCTAAAAAGATAGTTTTTGCCTTTAATTTATCCACATCTTTATATGGATTTGCAAAAAATATATAATCGCTATCTAAGGAAAACAGCTCAGACTCTCCAAAAACATACTCAAGAGAGTTTTCTTTGGCAATTTTTTCCATAAGAGTACTATTTTGCTTGTCACTTAAAACAAAACAACTTTTATGTCCTCTACTTGAAAGCTCCTTGTAGATTGGCAAAAAGTGTGGAAAATAGTATGGATATGCTACATAAAAAAGAGCAAAATATCTTTTATTTGACAAGTTTCAACTCTCCTATCACACCATTTTTAACTTCCACTTTTCCATACCCGCTAAACCCTTCAAAATCAGCATTTAACACAGTAATATTTCTATCTTTTGCAAAGTCTATATCCACATCATAACCCAATAGATAAAGTATAGAATCGGATATATCCTTTTGGCATTTTATCTTCTCTAACTTATCAATCAAATCTTTATCTTTAGTGTTTGTATATAGCAAAAATGGCACTTTATAGACCTCTTTTTCCAACTGCCCATGCCCATGTCTGCCACTCTCACCCAAAAGCTCTCCATGATCTGATACAAAAAATACAAAAAATTCACCCTTTGCTTTTTCTCTAACACTCTTTAAAATGGAAGATATCACATAGTCAGTAAAGAGAACACAATTTTCATACGGACTCTTTTTATCAAAGCTCTTTGGATACTCAACATTGTAAGGCTCATGGGCACATCTTTGTTGTAAAACTACAAATGATTTAGGATTTAAAACAGGCTCTTTTTGGATGAGTTTTATAAGATCATCATCATATCCATCTACATCGATACTCTTTTTAAAATTATCTTTATCCAAAAACAGATCAAGATAGTTGATACCGATAAGATCCTTTATCATTCTAAGACTCTGCTCTGATTGATCTGATATAAAAGCTGTTTTATATCCACTCTTTTTTGCTAACTTCACTAGATTTGTAGATTCAGAAAAAATCTGCCCAGATGCACCCAC
>CAZYJF010000145.1:0-4100 GCA_964647715.1 uncultured Sulfurospirillum sp.
GCAAACCTAAAAGTCCTTTTATAAAATCCTTTGTTTAGATTTGAGATGGTTACACAATATTTTTTGCCACTTGTTGCATGGATGAATTTTCCTTCTCCTAGATATATACCTACATGATTAATATGTCCTCTTTTTGCTGTATCGAAAAAGAGTAGATCACCACTTTGGAGTTCATCTTTTGATACTTTTATGCCTACTTTGGCTTGATCTACGGATCGTCTTGGTAGTTTTTTCTTTGCTCCCTCTTTGTATGCATACTGCACAAAACCAGAACAATCAAATCCACTCTCAGGAGAGTTTCCACCATAGACATACCCTACTCCAAGCTGATCTTTTGCAACTCTTAGAAGATTTGACTGATAAGTCTTATCATCTAAGCTGACATTATTCTCATCTACGACAGACGGTGGAGGGGTGAAGATACAACCAGCAAACAACAAAAGCGACAGTATTAAAATAATTTTATTCATAGAGCAATTCTATCGATATTCACTTAATTTTGAAAGATTTTTGGTTAAGTATCACTTATTGAAGCCGATCTTACTGACTACAAATCAAAAATAAGGATCAATATATGTTCAAATTTAAAAACAGAGTAAAATCAGTAGCTCTTCTTACACTACTAGGAGCAAATGTAAGTTTATCAGCTAGTGACTTTTCAGGTAAAAATATCTATGCAGGTTTTCAATCTACTTGGCCATCACATGGCTTGAGTGTGAAGATGGATTTTACTGATAAGATCACAGGACAAGCAGTAGTGGGATTTCTTGGTGATTTGAGTCACTATTCTGTTAGAGGACTTTACAAGTTCAAAAAAGAGCAGTTTTACAATATGTATGGATATGGATCTCTAGGTCTTTGGACTTGGGATAGTGATTATTCTGGTTGGAAGGATGAGTCTGTTGTCGGTGTTGGTGGTGGTGCTGGTATTGAGTATGATTTAAGAGGGCTTGATTCTAGTTTTATACCACTGTTTGTAAATGCTGAACTTGGTTTAAATATAGCTAGTTTTGATCACTACGATTTTTCTTCCGTAGGATTAGGGCTTGGAGTTCACTATAAATTCTAATCTATCAAGGAGCTTAAAAGCTTCCTTGAACTTTTCATTAATCTATTCATCTTAGTTTACCAAAGAATTGTATAATGATTCATAGATATAAAGGAGAAATTATGAATAGATTTATATTGAGCTTAGTTGGTCTTTGTCTTCTTGGTGTGCAACTCTTTTCTATGAGTGAAGTAGAAAAAGCTAAGATTGACGACTGGGATTACAATGCCACAAAAGCATTCTATGAAAAAGGCAAAAAAGGCATCCGTCCTATGCTTGCATCAGCTCCTATGGTGATGAAAAGATCTTTGGGGCTTAGTGTGGGTGGTGCCAAAGATGCAAATAACTTTTATGAAAATATCAAAAACTCCTACCTGCCAAAAGTTGACTCTATCACTTATGAAGGGGTCTTTTACGATCACTACTTCAAAATCAAAGATAGCGATGAGTGCAAAGAGATATTTTGTCCAAACTACAAAACTGCAATTGATCAAAATCCCTTTACTGCCAAGGATGAGTATTGGCTGATGATAGCACTTGATTCAAATATTCAAAAAGTCGATAGAAAAAAGTTAAATATCGTTGTCGTGATGGATATATCAGGCTCAATGGGATCAGCTTTTAATCGCTACTACTACGATAGAAGAGCCCAAACAAAAGAGAACTCTTCAAAAATGGATATCGCAAACAGATCAATTGTCTCGATGATAGATCATCTAAAAAGTGATGACGAACTCTCAGTCGTGCTATTTGACAATCAAGCCTACTTGGCAAAACCATTTAGAGAGATAAAATCAACTAACATAGATGCGATAAAAAGACATATACTAGATATCAAGCCAAGAGGTGGTACAAACTGGTCAGCAGGATATAAAAAGGCACTAGAGGAGTTTGAAAAACTCTCATCTTTTAAAAAAGACCCTACTATCTATGAAAATAGGATCATCTTCATAACAGATGCTATGCCAAATCGTGGAGAGCTATCAAAAGAGGGACTTTTGGGCTTGGCTAAAAGAGCTAGCAAAGATGGGATTTACACTACTTTTATCGGAGTTGGGGTAGATTTTAACAATGACTTGGTCGAGGCTATCAGTAAAACGAGAGGAGCAAACTACTACTCTATCCACTCAAGTGATGAGTTTAAAAAGAGGCTTGATGAGGAGTTTGACTACATGGTAACACCTCTTTTGTTTGATCTCAATCTCAAGTTTGAGTCAAACGGATTTGAGATAGATAGTGTCTATGGTTCGCCAAATGCCAAGAGTGCAAGTCGTGAAATCTTTAGGGTCGATACTCTTTTTCCTACTCCCACAACTGATGGAGAGGCAAAGGGTGGTGTGATACTTTTGAAGCTAAAAAAGATATCAGATGATGATAGATTTAAGTTTGTCATAGACTACAAGGATAGATCAGGCAAAGAGCATATCTTAGAAACCCAAGCCAAATATATCCCAGAGACACATCCTTCAAAGAGTATAAAAAAGGCCATTTTATTAAGTAGATATGTTGATTTGATGAAAAACTTTTTGATTGACTCACACAAAGCTTGTAATGATGAAGTTTTGTTACCATATCCAACTATAAGAGATCTAGCACTTGCCAACCCTCAAAAAAGAGGAGATTTTGCATATATAAAGAGTTGGGAGAGAAGATCATGTAAGTTACTTGTACCAAATGCTTATGAGAAGTTGTTTCCTGTTTTTGAGAGATACTTCAAAACTCAGATGCAAAGCATATCTGATAGTAGCTTGGATAAAGAGTTAAACTTAATCAAAAGGCTCTCTTCTACTACTACTCATGCTAAAACAAAGGTGGATGATTGGATAAAGTAAAAAATATGTTACAACTTTATATATTTTTTCGACTTTTATAGTTAAATGTTGTTAAAATGTATGACATAGGCTTAATTTTATTAATTTTTGGCGATTTAAATGATAATAGATGAATAGAGAATAGTAGATAAAGGATAAACATTTATGAAAAGGTTATTGATAGCAGGAAGTACCATAGCTTTATTGTTGCTTGCAGGATGTGGTTCTGCTAGTGAAATAGATGACAATGGTATAGGTAAAACATCTGAGAGTTATGATGCTAGCCCAAAAGGAAGTTACAATCTATGGGAGTATATGACCCCTGCAAATTCACACACAAGTACATATACAGTCTTGAGTAATGGAAATCGAATAAAATATAGCACTAACTATAGTGTCAAACAAAATAGAGTGGTTGAAGTGAGTGATTATGTCTCAAATGAAAAGACTATATATGAGAGATATAAGGATAAGATCAAAGTTAGATTTGAAAAGAACAACAGACCAAATGGTATGTATGATCTAAAGCTATATGTCAATATAGGAGATAGGATTACTGTAAGAGATTCATCTTGTAAATTAAACAGGCACATAGATGACTTTGAACTAAAAGGCAAACACTTTAGTGATGTGCTTGAGGTAAAATGTGGGGATAAACCAGGATACTACCAAAAAGGTGTAGGAGAGATTGCACAGATAGATGACAATGCAGAAAAATCTATCAGAGTCTTATCAAAATAGTAGAGTGTAGCTTTTACACTCTAAATATAACTTCTTTATAACTTTTGTAAAATAAATATAAACTTCTTTTAGACTTTGACGATATATAGTTAATGATATTTTTACTATTGATATTTTTTTTACTAAATACTTAAATATCTTTACTAAAAATAGTTATAAATTAAATATATTGGAAAGAATATGAATAAACTCAAACAAAACTCTAAGATATACGATGATCTTAAGACTCTTCTTAGGCTATCCATAGCAGGAATTTTTATCGTAGCCGGATTAAATTATATGTTTAATCAACTCATAGAAGATCTCCAGTTCCACACAAAAAACAAACAATTAGAGATCGATATTTTAAAGAAAGCAAAAGCAGATACTCTTGAGTCTAGATATCATGTAACCAAGCTCTCATATCTATCCAAAAATGCACTATATAAAAATCACAAGGCAAATGCACTTGAAAGTATAAAAGATTCAGATTATGAGATCAATGTTCTTAAGTATGGTGG
>CAZYJF010000146.1:0-4066 GCA_964647715.1 uncultured Sulfurospirillum sp.
CCATAACCAAAGCAAGAGTTAATCTTACCAGTTAAACCACCACTTAACAATGCACCACCAGAAGCACCTTTTTTATCAAAAAGATCTTCTTTTCCATCAGTTGCTTGATCAAAAGCAATTGACTCATAATACAACTTAGCACTACCAAATGGATTATAAGTAATCTTATCATCACACGAAGCTCCAGCAGCTAATGCACTGCTAGCCATACCTAAAACTGCTATAGCAGCTATACTTAATTTTGCAAATTTCATTTTAACTCCTTTTGTAAATATAATTCGCACGCCGATATTATAGCAAATTTTTTTTTAAATACAAAAAACTTTATTTTTTCCATACTTTCTTAAAGTAATGATTTGGTATAAATTTTAATATAGCTTTGCCGATCTAAGGTAAAAGATTAAAAAGAATATATCAATATCTAAGGAATTTAAAATGTTTCACAAATACCTCTATCTGCTTGGTGAGAGACTTAAAAACCCATATCTTCAAAAACATCTTGATGAGTTAATGAAAACCGATAAGGCTGATCTAAAGACTCTTGAGTCTATTCAACTAGAAAGATTAAAAAAATTACTCCACCATGCAAAAAACTCCACCAAATACTATAATGAAGTACTAAAAGATTTTGATATTGACAATATGACCTTAGATGATCTAAAAAAAATTCCAATCCTTACAAAAGATATTCTAAAAGAAAATGCCAATGATCTAAGAAATGAGCCAGAGGGGGAAGAGCTTATCAAAGCTGAAACATCTGGTACCACAGGGGATGTCTTTTTGTTTAACAAAAATATCCAGTGGGATGCTTCATTTCGTGCTGCTCAATATAGAGGTTATAGCTGGTATGGAGTAAAACCATGGGATAAGAGTCTATATTTTTGGGGATTTAAAAAAAGTTTCAAAGATAAGGCAAAGATTAGAGTCTTGGATTTCCTACTCAATCGATTTAGATTTTTTGATTATACAAACGAAGAGTTTGAAAGAGCGGCTGATAGGATTAGAAAATCAACATACATAGCCGGATACTCATCCTCCATTCATATGATGGCAGAGTATTTTAAGAAAAAGGGCTACAAATTTGACAATATCAAGATGATAAAAGGAACTGCTGAAAAGATCTATGACAGCTATCATCCTGCTGTCATTGATGTCTTTGGAAGAAAAATCATCAGCGAATATGGAAGTGCAGAAGCTGGTGTGATAGCCTATGAGTGCCCAAAAGGAAATATGCACATCGTGATGGAAAATGTCATCGTTGAAGAGATAGACAACAAAGCAATCATCACAAATCTTTGGGCTTACTCACTTCCTTTTATCCGATTTGAGCTTGGAGATTATATCGTTTTGGATGAGACTACTAAGTGTGAGTGTGGCAGATCTCACAAAATCATCAAAGAAGTAACAGGAAGAATAGGAAGAAAGATTTATGGAAAAGAGGGAGTCTATTCGACCATCAACATCAACCATACATTTAAAAACCTCTCTTTTAAGTATGGAATAGAACTAGCATACTCAGCAAAACAGTATGAAAAAGGGAAGATGCTTTTTGAGATCATCAAAAATGAAAATATCGACGAGAATGAGGCAAAAGAGAAATTGATAGCTTCAGCACATGAGTATTTCAAAGATGATCTTGATGTTGAGGTAAAGTTTGTAGATTACAAAGAGGGCAAAAGCAAAAAGCAAAAAGATTTTGAAAGCTTTGTCGATGAGGAGCCAAAACAGTGAATATCTTTATAAGCCTAGATTACGAACTATTTTTTGCCGACTTTAGCGGTAGTGTAGAAAACTCCATCATCAAGCCCACAAATGCACTAGTTAGTGTAGCCAACAATTTTATGACTAAACTCTGCTTCTTTGTAGATAGCGGATACATAGTCAAACTAAAAGAGTATAAGGATAAATACCCAAAGCTTCGTCATGATTATGATCTAATCTGTGAGCAAATCCAAGAGCTTCATGCAAACGGACACGATATACAGCTTCACATCCATCCTCACTGGGAAGATACCATATATGATGGGGAAAAGTGGGTGATGGATACAAGCAGATACAGGATTCACAAATTCTCCCAAGAGCAGACTCTCGATATCGTAACCAAGTATAAACAGGCACTAACTGATCTTGTAGGTGACAATGTTTTTGCATATAGAGCTGGTGGCTGGTGTATCCAACCCTTCTCACACCTAAAGGATGCACTAAAGCAAAATGGAATCTGGCTTGACTCAACTTTGTATGAGGGGGGTTACAAAGATAACTCAACTCACTATTTTGATTTTAGAAATATTCCAAACAAGACATTTTACCGCTTCGAATCAGATCCTACTATCGAAGTGCCAAACGGATACTTTGCAGAAGTTCCAATATCAAGCACCAAAGTATCACCTCTTTTTTATATCAGATATGCCCTTTTAAGAAAATTTGCAAAGAGTCAATTTCAAATAATGGGTGATGGCAAAGGTGTAGGAAGAGAAGGCAAAGACAATAAGCAGATGTTAACTAGCTTTACCCCAGCAGTCGCTTCAATCGATGGATACAGAATCAGCTATCTTCAAAGAACTTTAAATGAGTATATAAAATACTCAGACAAGAAAAACTTCGTCATCATGGGACACCCAAAAGCACAAACCAAATACTCACTTAAGCATCTATTTGAATTTTTGGCAAATAATCACACTAAACACAACTTTACCACCTACACAAAAGAGTTTAATAGAGGATAAATATAGAACCCTCTAACTTACTTCCTGATCGAACAACATCTGCAACGGAAGGGTCAAAATTTCGTAGAAATTTTGGGGTACCCACCGTGAAGCCGTTTGAGAGTAGGAAGTAAGTTAGAGGGTTCTATATATACAAAATATGCTATAATAAATCATTATGCATTTTATCCTAGAGTATCCTCTTGCACTTTTACTGTTGCCTCTTGCTTTATGCTTTATCTACTGCAAAAAGCAAAACCAGCCATTTTATATTCCAAAACTAGAGTGGATAAAGAGCCGATCTAAATGGAGTAGCAATACAACCCTACTTAAGATTCTCACTTTTCTTCTTCTCATATTTGCCCTAGCTTCCCCTATTGTTTACTCCTCTATCATACCAAACAGCAGAAGTGGAAGAGCTATCGTTTTGGCACTTGATACTAGTGGTTCTATGAGAGAGAGTGGGATTGACAAGAGTGGCAAAAGCAAGTTTGAGATCGTTTTGGATTTGGTGAGTGATTTTATAAATATGAGAGAATCTGATAATATCGGAGTCGTTGCATTTGGAACATTTGCCTTTACCGCTTCACCAATCACTTACGATCATGAAGCACTAAAAGAGATACTGCAATTTTTAGAGGTTGAGATAGCTGGTAAAAATACAGCCATTGCAGATGCCTTGGACCAATCACTAAAAACCCTCTCCTTCTCAAAAGCAAAACAAAAGATAATCATACTCCTAACTGACGGTATGAACAATGCAGGATCAATTTCAATCAATCAAGCAATTGATGAGGCAAAATCAAAAGGGGTTAAAGTTTACACCATAGGTCTTGGCAAAAAGGGTGATTTTGATGAAGAGTTACTTAGACACATCTCCCAATCAACCAATGCCAAAACCTTCAAAGCCAAAGATAAAAAAGAGTTAGAAGATGTATATGAAGAGTTAAACAGACTAATCCCTAGCTCTTTAAGATCGCAAAACTTTCTTGATAAAAAAGAGCTTTTTATCTATCCCCTACTCCTAGCAACTCTTTTGGCTCTCTTTTTATATGCTAAAGAGGAGGCGATTGTATGAGTCTTGAATATCCTATTTTTTTACTGCTTCTTCTGCCACTTTGGTATATCTATAAAAACTCTCATAAGAAAAATCTACTCGCACTTTCGTGTTTTTTTATGATCCTCTCCCTTTCAAATCCTGTTGTTTTGAAAAAGACCAATCAAGAGACTGCCTCAAAGCAATACATAGTAGCAATTGACTTGTCCCACTCAATGAATGCAGATGATCTCAAACCAAGTCGTTTTGAAAAAGCAAAAGAGCTATTTATCAAACTCCTAGACTCCCATCCAAAAGATAGCTT
>CAZYJF010000147.1:0-4023 GCA_964647715.1 uncultured Sulfurospirillum sp.
CACTCTTCCCAGCTCTTGCTCCACTACTCCAAGCCCAGTGGAGGTTATAACCTCCACAATCTCCATCTATATCGAGTACCTCTCCACAGAAGAAGAGTCCTTTGACGATCTTTGATTCGAGAGTTTTTGGATCTATATCCTTGGTGCTGACTCCTCCTGCCATCACTTCTGCTTTTTTATTCCCTTTTGTGGAGTCTATTTTAAATTTTAGTGATTTTATGGTGTATGAGAGGGTGTTTATAGATCTTTTGTTTTGGGCATCACCTCTTTTGATGGAAGCATACTCAAAGAGTGGATTGATGAGCTTTTTGGGTAGCAGTCCACCAAGCCACAACTCATTTGTCAGATCCATCTTCGCTCTCTTTTGTAGAAGAGATCTTAGTTTTCCAAGTTCAAGATCAGGGAGTAGATCACATACCAGCTCCACATCTTTGCCTCTCATCAAAGCAAATGAAGCACTTCTGCTTAGATCAAGTATAGCCGAACCTGAAAGTCCATAGTTGGTAAATAGCAGATCGCCCCTTTCTTGCATCACCTCTTTTTTATCAACCAAGAGGATAAGATTGGCTTCAAGCTTCACACCACTTGATTTATAAAACTGCTCCTCTTTTGTGATTAGCTGAACCAAAGATGCGAAGGGTTTTTCTATCTTATGTCCTAAAGAAAGAGCTAGATCATATCCACTTTCACTCCCACCGATATGTGGCATAGCTGATGATCCTGTGGCGATGACAACACTATCAAAGACCTCATCATCGTTTATCACAAATCGATTATCTACCTTTTTTATCGACTCCACTTCAAAATCAGTGGTGATCTCCACCCCTTTTCTTTTGCACTCATACAGAAGAAAATCTAGTACTATTTTAGCCTCATCTGAGTATGGATAGAGTCTTGTTCCCTTTTTGGCTTTTATCTCTAAGCCGAGATTTTCAAAAAATCTCCTAGCATCAAACTTGATAATATCTTTTGCAAAGTGAGGCTCTTTACCGTGGTAAAATCGAAGCGATATATTCTCATTTGAGATATTGCAGTGACCATTTCCAGAAGCTAGTATCTTCCTCCCAGCTTTAATCGATCTCTCAAATACCTTTACTTTGGCACCCACTTCACTTGCAAAGATAGCCGAAACCAAACCACAGGCTCCTGCCCCAATAACTGCTACTTCTTTTTTCATAAGTAGAGTGTATCAAAAAAGCTATTTTTTTAGATTGAAACTCATACTTATGATTTTTTTCTCATCTTCATAGTCTAGATCTATACTCGCTTCTATAGCATGAGCCAAACTTTTTAATCTTTGAATTTTTAACTTATCCTCAAGATGATGAGTACTATCATGATCCAGCCTCAAACCAAGAGTATATCCCACATTTGAGGAAGCTACATTTTTAGCCACAAAATCCACTCTATCACCCTTTTTGGTACACTTTGTCGTATCATCCAAAACAGAGTTTAATATCTTATCTATTGTACTGACATTTGCCACCACATGAGCAGGGATATCCTCATCTATCTGATATGTAAAATCAAAACCTTTCTCTTTTGAGACTTTTTCTAAAGTAGAAACTATATTCTTAAGCTTGGCTATGGGATTCATCGCTCTTAGTGTTGTTGATGGGATATCTGCTAAGTCATCTGTATGATCTTGAACACTATGCTTTAAGACGACATCTTTACTACTTTTTAAACTAGCATCAAAATCATAAGCTCCCCTATCTATCACTCTCTTTGGAGGTTTAAAATCAAAAGACTTTTTAAAGAGCAACAAACCAAGCACAAAAAACAAAACCGACAACAACACTTCATAAAGTAAAGAGTCAGAATTTTTCTTTAATTTGACTAAGTTCTTTTCCAATCTTGCAAAACTCCTCTTCTTCTCATCTCCAAGCAATTTCAATCTACTCTTAAGTCTATCTTCATACCCATTATAATCAAAAAATCTCTCCCCTAAAACTACTTGATTGATAAGATTTGATTTTGATCTTAGATCATCTTCACTCTTCACATCAAATGGAGCCTTTAAAGGGACTAGGGCATCTTCTAACAAAGATAACTCTCTTTGTGTTGCTTTTTTTTGCTTATATGCGAGGTAAGTTATCAACGAACTGTTCAAATTTAATCTATTTTTATACTCTACGACATCTTTGTAATGATCCAAACTCTTTTTCAAAGCATCTTCTTCATATAACTTTTTGATGCTGTTTTGCATCATTTTAAGAAGTGAAACAGAGATTTTATCTTGATAATCTTCATACAAAACCTCTTTAATATCACCACTAAAATTATCAACCTTTTTTCTTGCATCGATCAAGTCATTTTTAATCTTTGGAAAATTCTCCAAAATTCTACTACTCTTATCTCTAGCGATACTTAGATCAGAAAAATCCTCTTGTTTTCTAGAAGCAAGATATTTTGCACTCAAAATTCTCTCATCTTCAATTCCATCAAGAAGATTATCCATACTATATAAAGTAGATACATAAGCTTCTATATCTTGCAATACTTTATACGATCTATTATTTTGATATGATCTATATCCAAAATAGACAGATGCTAAGATCAGCAAAATTGATGTGACAAGTATAGGCAAATAGAGTTCTCTTCTCATTTGAGCTCCTCTAAATCATCACTCAAAACCATCAAGATATAAGGTAAAAAAAGATCTTTTTTCTCATAAAGCTTTTTATATGTTCTCCAGCTCATTTTTTTTGCAAAATCATAAGATTGATTTAGATCAAAAACCTCTTTACTAGGTGCAAAATCAAATCCCAAACCCCTAGATATATAATCACCATTTAAGATTTCTAATCCAACAGCACCACTAAATCTCTCATCTTTATGGACCAATGCCCTACAAGCCTCTAGCACTACTCTTGTGATATCTAAAATTTCACTCACATTTTCCCAACTTGGCTCTTTCCTTAGAAGAGATTTCACTCTATCTTTGGCATATAAAAGATACTCTAGGATATCTTTGTTCTCTTTATCTATACTCTTTGACAAGAGCTTATAATCCTCTTCCAAAGAGAAAACAAGCTCCATCACTTTTGCTTCATATCCCAAAAGATTTTTTTTGTGATAATTAAGAAGATATATATTTGAAATCTTTTGACTTTTTTGTGCGATATCATCAACTACATCAAAAACTTTACTTGAAGTTTGTGCAAAGACAAAGATATACAAAAAAGATAAAAAAAGAACAACTCTCATAATCAACACTTACTACTTATCATAAAGTTTTATGATCTCATCCATATCATTGGTGATATCATTTGTTGTTTTATACACTATGAAGGGAAGTCCACCCTTTTTTATTCCAAGATAAAATCTATGGACGATACTCCAAAGCTTATCTAGCTCTTTTAGTTTTTGATAGATTTGCTTATCATTGTGAGTATTTGCCATCAACTCTTTTTGATTTTTTTCAAACTCATTGACTGCATCCCTCATCTTCTCTACGATATTTTCATTTTTGATACCTAGTTGATAGGCGATGTAATATTTTGCAATTTTTTGAGCCAAGACTCTTTGCTCTCCACTTTTTACGATCAAATCCGCATTTTTACTAGCATATCTTCTAATTTTTGACTTTTTTAACGATTCTACTAGAAATTGACTAGACTCAAGAAGCGACTGACTAAGATCAAGAGCTCTTTTGGAGTTGTTTAGATCAAAAGGTTTCTTGATAGTACTTGTAAACTTATCAAAGCTCATCTTCACAAACGATAAAAGATTTCTACTATCATAATCATAGATGGAACGATTTAATATTTTTAAATTATTTGTAAACTCTTCGATAGAAGCATTTAACTCTCTGTCTGCTCTACCTTTTAAGACCTTTGTTCCTTTATAAAGGTAAGCTTTGACAATTTTTTGAGAAAGCATAGCATCTCTTTTGGAAAGATCGAGCAAATTAACCTTGAGACTACTACTGTTTGCAAAGATACTACTCAGATACAAACAAAGCAAAAGAGCCACTCTAAAATAGACATTATTCATACTAGTTTCTCCTTTGCATATTTG